>CALCPC010000283.1 GCA_937900975.1 uncultured Paracoccaceae bacterium | reverse complement strand
TAGGATGCTGTTCTTTTCGCCGCTGTTTCTGAGCCATTGGGAACGGAAAATGCCCTAGGGAGCCGCGCAGGCCGCGTTGCTGCCGGCCAACACTGTCAAAAGCGGAATTTTGTAAACCGTTCCATCCGGTGCCGTTTTCGCCGGTGTCCGGGCTTGCGTGAACGCGCGTTGGATCATGCAATCCCACCGCGTTTGTTGTGCGCCGATCTGGCTGTGGTTGGTTTCGTCGTCATAGCGCTCTTGGATCGTCTGGATCGGATAGGCGGCAACAACCGTCGCCACCGCTTTTTCAAGCGCGGCCTGCGACGGGAACCCCTGCCCCTTCATCCCCATCAGCTCAATAAAGCAATCCCGCGCCATCAGCGCCGTGATGTCATAGTGGCGCTGCTCATGCGCAAGCAAAGCGGCTGTGCGCCCCGCGGCCTTGGCCCAACTTTTCTGACGCGAAAGCAGCACGGTTACGACCACGTTGTCGGCAAGCGAATAGCTGCCGCCCTTAGACTTCCAGCCGTAATTCAGCTTCATCTTTGTGTCGATATGGGCTGTGTGACCGGCGTCGGCCGGCACATTGCCCTGAAAATCGCTCCACGTCACGGCGTAGCGCAGACCAACCAGTTGCGATGGCATGGGAGCCCTCCTTTGATCAAATCCCCTTGCCCTCAGCCAAGCACGCAGTGCCCGCTTTTTCAGTGACCGAAGGCACAACCGCCGCGCGGGTTGGATTTCTGCCGATTTGGGATGGCATCGCGGGCCGTTTCGGGTGAAATGAACGAAAACGAAGGGATTTGGCATGGCCATCCTCGCAGGCATTCACCACCTCACGCACTACAAATACGACCGGCCCGTGACGCTCGGCCCGCAGGTCATCCGGCTGCGCCCCGCACCGTGGAGCCGGACGCGCGTGCTCAGCCACAGCCTAAAGGTCAGCCCCGCGGGGCATTTCGTGAACCACCAGCAGGACCCTTACGGCAATTGGCTGTCGCGGTTTGTGTTCCCCGACCCGGTGCGGGAGTTTCGGATCGCGGTCGATCTTGTGGCCGATATGTCGGTCTACAATCCCTTCGACTTTTTCGTCGAGGACAGCGCCGAAACCTGGCCCTTTGCCTACCCCGAGGATTTGGCCGACGATCTTTCGATCTATCGCAAACCGGGCCAGGACGACGCGACAGTTGCAGCCTATGCCAATCGGATCGACGGACGGGGGATGCGCACCATCGACTTTCTGGTGGCGCTGAACACCGCCGTGGCGGGCGACGTCAACTATCTGATCCGGATGGAGCCCGGCGTTCAAACCCCGGGCGAAACCTTGGCAAAGGGCTCAGGCTCCTGCCGCGATTCCAGTTGGCTGTTGGTGGAGGTGCTGCGGCGTATCGGCTTTGCGGCGCGCTTTGTCTCGGGCTACCTGATCCAGCTTAAACCCGATCTGAAAGCGCTCGACGGTCCATCGGGGACCGAGCACGACTTTACCGATCTTCACGCCTGGGTCGAAGTTTATTTGCCCGGCGCCGGTTGGATCGGGCTCGACCCCACCAGCGGGCTTTTGGCCGGCGAAAGCCACATTCCCCTGGCCGCCACGCCCCATTACCGCAACGCCGCCCCCATGGCCGGTGTGGCCAGTGCTGCCGATGTCGATTTCAGCTTTGACATGCGCGTCGACCGGGTGGCCGAGCATCCGCGCATCACCAAACCGTTCTCCGACGAGGCGTGGACGCGGCTGAACGCGTTGGGCGAGAAGGTGGACGCTGCGCTGCAGGCCGACGATGTGCGGCTGACGATGGGCGGAGAGCCCACATTCGTGTCAATCGACGACTACGAAAGTGAGGAGTGGAACACAGGCGCGGTCGGCCCCACCAAGCGCGGCCTCGCCGACGCGCTGATCCGCAAGCTGCGCGCGCGGTTCGCGCCCAATGGGTTCCTGCATTACGGCCAGGGCAAATGGTATCCGGGCGAGACCTTGCCACGCTGGACCTTCTCGCTTTACTGGCGGGCGGATGGCAAACCGATCTGGCGCGACGCCGCGCTTGTGGCGGGCGAGACAGAGGAAACCGACGCGGGGCCCGATGAGGCCGGGGCGCTGTTGCGCCGGATGGCACAGCATCTGGATGTCGCCCCCGACAATGTGGCGCCCGCCTTCGAGGATCCCGCCGAATGGGTGTTGAAAGAGGCCAATCTGCCGGACAATGTCACCCCGGCCAATTCCAAGCTTGAGGACGCAGAAGCCCGCGCCCGCATCGCGCGGGTGTTCGCGCGAGGCCTGCCCACGCCCGCGGGATATGTGTTGCCGATCCACCGCTGGCAGAGCCGGGCGCAGGCGGGCTGGCGGGCGGAGGCATGGCGCGGGCGCCGCGGCCACATCTTCCTGATCCCGGGCGACAGTCCCGTAGGGTTCCGCCTGCCGCTGGGTGCACTGCCGCATATCCCGCCCGCAGCCTACCCCTATACCTTTACCGCCGACCCAACGGTGCCCGCCGGGCGCTTGCCCGATCCCCCCGATTTGCCCCGGATGCCCGATCGCGCGCAGCCCGTGGCCGAAACCCGCGCCGGCAGCGCCGTGCAGGATGTGGTCGCACAGACCGCGGGCGGCAGCGATGCCGACCCCGTGCGCACGGCGCTGGCGGTGGAGCCGCGGGACGGGCGGCTTTGCCTTTTTGTGCCGCCGGTCGAAACCGCCGAGGACTATCTAGAGCTTGTGGGCGCTGCCGAGAAATCCGCCGCCGAGCTTGGGCTGAAGCTCCATATCGAGGGCTATACGCCACCGCACCACCCGGATTTGAAGGTGATCCGTGTGGCGCCGGACCCCGGCGTGCTTGAGGTCAACATCCACCCCGCGGTCAATTGGGCGGATTGCGTGGCGATCACCGAGGCGGTCTACGACCTTGCGCGCGACACCCGTCTTGGCGCCGACAAGTTCATGATCGATGGCCGCCACACCGGCACCGGCGGGGGCAATCATGTGGTGGTCGGCGGACGGACGCCCGAGGACAGTCCGTTTCTGCGCCGGCCCGATCTGCTGCGCTCCCTCATCCTGACCTGGCAGCGCCATCCCTCGTTGAGCTATCTTTTCTCGGGCCTCTTTATCGGCCCGACCAGCCAGGCCGCGCGGATCGATGAAGCCCGCCATGACAGCCTTTACGAACTGGAAATTGCGCTGGCCCAGATCCCCGATCCCGGCGCCGGGCCTGCGCCGGCACCCTGGCTTGTGGACCGGCTCTTGCGCAACATCCTGATCGATGTGACGGGCAACACGCATCGGACGGAGATCTGCATCGACAAGCTTTTCTCCCCCGATGGACCGACCGGGCGGCTTGGCTTGGTGGAGTTTCGCGGGTTCGAGATGCCGCCAAACGCGCGGATGAGCCTGGCGCAGCAACTTTTGATCCGGGCGCTGATTGCACGGCTTTGGCAGACGCCCGTTTCCGGCAAGCCCGTGCGCTGGGGCACAGCGCTCCACGACCGGTTTATGCTGCCGCATTTTCTTTGGGCGGATTTCTTTGAGCTTTTGTCGGACTTGCGCGACCACGGTTTCCCGCTCGACCCCGTGTGGTTCGAGGCACAGGCCGAGTTCCGCTTTCCCTTCGCGGGCAGCGTGACATACGAAGGCGTGACGCTTGAGGTGCGCCAAGCCCTCGAACCCTGGCATGTCCTTGGTGAGACCGGGGCAATCGGCGGAACGGTGCGCTACACCGACAGCTCCGTCGAGCGGTTGCAGGTGAAGCTGACCGGGGCAACGGCAGAGCGCTATATCCTGACCTGCAACCAGCGTCAGGTGCCGCTGACGGGGACCGAAACGCCGGGCGTGGCGGTGGCCGGCGTGCGGTTCAAGGCCTGGCGCCCGGCCGAGGCGTTGCACCCGGTTTTGGCGGTGAACGCGCCCTTGACCTTCGATCTTTTCGATACGTGGACGGGGCGCGCGCTCGGCGGTTGCACCTAC
>CALCPC010000282.1 GCA_937900975.1 uncultured Paracoccaceae bacterium | reverse complement strand
CCGAGAAATGCTTCTCCACAGCCGTCGGCGACGACAGGTCGGGTGTTTTGCCCTGCGTGGTCAGCCGCAAGAAGCAGATTATCCCGAACCTCACGGTCTAACCGCGCAAGCGGGGCGGGTTTACCCGCCTTGCCGCCCGGGGATTTCGATGCGCAGGATGCCCTCGAAACACCGGAGGTTCCCATGCGCATTCCGCTTCTTATCGTAAGCCTTGCCCTTTGCGCCGGGTCCGCATCGGCCGATCAATACTGGCCCGCCCCCGATGACATCGTGACCGCGGGCGCGACCGGCCTCACCCTCCAAAGCGCCGATGGCACGGCGGGGCTGGACCTGCCCTTCGGGACTGGCTTCCAGGATACGATGCGCAGCCTGATCGGCATCTTCGGCCATGACGTCAACGTCAGCTTCCCGCAGGAATGCGGCGCGGGCCCGATGGTGTCCGCCAGGCTGCCCGGCGCGATCACTTTGATGTTTGAGAGCGACCGCCTCGCCGGTTGGTTCCTGGGCGAAGGTGATGCGATCACCACGGCGACCGGCTTACGTGTGGGCGTCTCGACCGCCACCTTCGCCAGCCTCGACGCGGTCGCCTATTTCGAAAGCGGACTGGGCACCGAATTCGAAAGCGCTGGCATTTATGGCCTCCTGACCGAGGATGGCGCGTCCGTCGACGCGATCTGGACCGGCGCGAACTGCATCTTCCGCTGACCGGCGCGATCCCGTAGACCGCGCGCAAAGCCCAAACCGGAGCGCGCGCCATGACCCGTATCATCGCCACCCTCGCCGACATCTCGCACCTCTACGATGCCGTGTTCTGCGACCTATGGGGGTGCCTGCACAACGGGATCGAGCCCTTCGCCGAGGCCGTCGCGGCCCTGCAAGCCTTCAAGGACAAGGGCGGCGCGGTCCTTTTGCTGACCAACGCTCCGCGCCCCCGCGCCTCCGTCGCCACGCAGTTGGACCGGATCGGCGTGCCGCAATCGTGTTGGGACGTCATCGCCACATCGGGCGACAGCGCGCGCGCGGCGATGCTGACAGGCGCAGTCGGCCAAAAAGTCTGGCACATCGGAGAGCCGCACGACGCGCCCTTCTTCGAAAAAATGGATCTGATCGAAGACGCCGTGGAAATCACGCGCGTCCCCATGGATGAGGCGGACGGCATTGTCTGCACCGGCCCGTTCGACCCGAAAGCCGACCTGGCCGAGATGCGGCCACAATTCCTATTGGCCAAAACGAAGGGCCTGATATTGCTCTGCGCCATTCCCGATATTGTGGTGGACCGCGGCGACTGCCGTGAATTGTGCGCCG
>CALCPC010000281.1 GCA_937900975.1 uncultured Paracoccaceae bacterium | reverse complement strand
TGAGCCAGATACTGACGCGCCGCACCGCGATCGAGCCTGCCGATCCCGTCGCCGTCGACCTTGAACGCGACGAGCTCGCCTATTACCCCTATCTCTACTGGCCGGTGTCAGAGCTTCAGGCGATGCCTTCGGCCGAAAGCTATGCCAAGCTTAACGCCTTTCTCCGCTCTGGCGGGATGATCCTGTTCGATACGCGCGACGCCAATCTTGGCGGGCGGCTCGGCGCCGGCACGCCCAACGGGCGGATGCTGCAACGTTTGGCTGCAGGGCTTGACATCCCGCCGCTGGAACCGGCGCCCGACGATCATGTCCTGACGCGCACCTTCTATCTTCTGCAGGATTTCCCGGGCCGCTTTGCCAACACCGAAATCTGGGTCGAGGCCGCGCCAGAGGTTGAGGCGGTGGAGGGGATGCCGTTCCGCAACCTCAACGACGGTGTCACACCGGTCGTGATCGGCGCCAATGACTGGGCCGGCGCCTGGGCCGTGGATGGATCTGGGCAATACATTCTGCCGGTCGGGCGCGGCACGGCTGGCAGCCGCCAGCGGGAGCTTGCCTTCCGCTTTGGCGTCAACCTGATCATGCATGTGATGACCGGCAACTACAAATCGGACCAAGTGCATGTGCCCGCGCTGTTGGAGCGTTTGGGGAACTGACATGACAGCAATGATCGATTTCTCGCCGCTTCTGCCCTGGCCCCTGATCTGGGCGCTTTTCGGCGCGGCGACGGCCCTTGTCATCTTCGCGCTGTGGCGCGGTCTTGCCGGATGGTGGCTGCGCGGCCTCGCGGCCCTCGTCCTTGCCGTCGCCCTGGCCGAGCCGAGCCAGAGGGAAGAAGATCGCGACCTGCTGCCCGATATCGCGTTCCTTGTGATCGACGCCACCGACAGCCAAACCATCGACATCCGCCCCGATCAGATGGCGGAGGCGGAGGCGCTGCTTCTCGAACGCTTCGCCGAAACCGGGACAGCGCGCCCGCTTGATCTGCGCACCGTGCGCGTCACCAACCGCGGCGGCGACGCGGCCGAGCGGGGCACGCTGCTCCTCGGCGCGCTTGCCGAGGCGGCCGCCGAGGTCAGCCAAGACCGGATCGCCGGCGCCGTGCTCGTCACCGACGGACAGATCCACGACACCGAGGCGCTGGCCAGCTTCCCGGGCCCTGTCCACACCCTTTTGACCGGGCGAGAGGATGAGTGGGACCGCCGCATCGTCCTGAAAACCGCGCCGACCTTCGCCATTGTCGGCGAAGAAACCGAACTGCAGTTGGAGGTGCAAAGCCTCGGCCGCGCCCCAGACAGCGCGACGGTCCCCCTTCTCGTGTCGCTCGACGGCGCCGATCCGCAGGTGCTTGAGGTCGCGGTCAACGAAACCGTGCGCGTGCCGCTGGAGCTTCAGAAAGGCGGCATGAACGTCCTGCAACTCACCGTGCCCGAAGCGCCGGGCGAGCTGACGGAGCGGAACAACACCGCCATCGTCTCGATCAACGGCATCCGCGACCGGCTGCGCGTTTTGTTGGTCTCGGGTGAGCCCTACGCGGGGGAGCGGACCTGGCGCAACATCCTGAAATCCGACCCCGCGGTCGATCTGGTGCATTTCACCATCCTGCGCCCGCCCGAAAAACAAGACGGCGTACCGGTGTTCGAGCTGTCGCTGATCGCCTTCCCAACGCGGGAGCTGTTCATGGACAAGGTCGATGAGTTCGACCTGATCATCTTCGACCGCTACCGCCGCCGGGGTGTGCTGCCCTCGCTCTACATCGACAATATTCGGCGCTATGTCGAAGATGGCGGGGCGGTGCTGATCGCCTCCGGTCCCGCCTTCGCCGGGGCTGAAAGCCTCTACCGCACCCCGCTTCGCGATATCCTGCCGGCAGAGCCTACCGCCCGTGTGATCGAGGAGGGGTTTCACCCCCGTATCTCGGACCTCGGTCAGCGCCATCCCGTCACCCGCGGGTTAGAGGCCTACGCCCCCCGCCCCACCGCCGACGACGGAACGCCCGGTTGGGGCCGCTGGTTCCGCTTGATCGAGATGGAGCGTCAGTCCGGTCACGCGGTGATGGAGGGGCCGGAGGGCCGCCCGGTCCTGGTGCTCGACCGGCCCGGGGAGGGGCGGATCGCGATGCTTGCCTCTGACCAGGCTTGGCTTTGGTCGCGCGGGTTCGAAGGCGGCGGCCCGAAATCAGAGCTGCTGCGCCGCCTCGCCCATTGGCTGATGCAAGAGCCCGAGCTTGAGGAAGAAGTGCTGACAGCCGAGCCCGACGGTGCCGAAATCACCGTGACGCGCCGCTCTTTGCAGGAAACGGTCGGCGACCTGACCGTCCGCAGTCCTTCGGGCGAAGAGCAAGTGCTGACCATGACCGAAATCGCCCCCGGCGTCTGGCAGACCCGACTGGCGGCCCCCGAAAACGGCATCTGGCGCCTTGCCGAAGGCACGATAGAGAAGGTGACAGCCGTCGGCCCGGCGGCGCCCCGCGAATTCGAAGCGCCGCTTTCGACCGCGGCGCTTTTGTCCCCGCTTGCCGAGGCGACGGGGGGCGGTGTTCTCCGCCTCGCGGACGGGGTCCCGCCGCTCCGCCGGGTGGCGGAGGGACGGCTCGCGCATGGGCGCGGCTGGATCGGGCTTGCCCGCCGCGACGCTTACGACATCCGCGACATCCGCCTCACCCCGCTCGCGCCCGGCTGGCTGATGTTGCTTCTCGCCGGTGGCTTGGTGGTGCTGGCCTGGCGGCGCGAAGCGCGTTGACGCCTGCCGCGGGCAGCGCGACCGGTGCTGACGCGTGCCCCGCTCATCTCCGCTCCGCCCCCAGGGCTCGCCGCGAAAAACCGCACGCCCCCAGCCCGCCATCGGCGTTTGAGCGGGCCCAATCACGCGCGCCGAGACACCAGCCCGCCGCGGGCACGGACACACCCCCGCGCCCGAAAGCGTCCCGTGAAACACCTGAGCATGTTTCGTCCCAACCGGAACAAGCGCGATGGGAACACACACCCAAAAGCTGAGCGTTGCCGGTTTTAACGCCGCGTTTTCTGGTTCGCTGCAACCGAATGATGCCCCAAGCATCCCATAACGCGTCGCGATCTTGGCTTTCCGAAAACGCCGGGGATCCAGAGTTTTCACCAAAGCTTTGGACCCTCGCAGAAGGCGCCCCGTCAAAGCAACCGACGCCCGAACGATACCCCGGAACGCCGACCGCGCCGAAAGAACGGTCGCACGCGGTATCCCCTTGACCAAACCGCCCGGGCAACGCAGGCTGGCGGCGATGGTTCTCAAAAACCCTTGGGTTGGAGAGATGAAAAGGGAACATGGTGCGGTGTAGCCATCAGGCGCCAAATCCATGCCTGCCCCC
>CALCPC010000280.1 GCA_937900975.1 uncultured Paracoccaceae bacterium | reverse complement strand
GCGGCTGAACTTCCTGCCCGAAAAGCACACCGACTTCATCTTCACGACCTTGGCTGAGGAGTTTGGCTTCATCGGCTCGATCACGCTGCTTGGCCTTTACCTTCTGGTCGTGGCCTTTTGTCTTTTCTCGGCGATGGCCAACCGCGACCGGTTCGGCGCGCTTCTGACCGCGGGCATCGGCGCCACGATCATATGCTATTTCGCCGTCAACATGGCGATGGTGATGGGGCTGATCCCGGTTGTTGGTGTGCCGCTGCCGCTGGTCTCTTACGGCGGATCGGCGATGTTGGTGCTGATGGCCGCCTTCGGCTTGGTCCAAAGCGCGCATATCCACAGGCCCCGATGACGCTCAACATCCTTTATGCGGGCGCCGCCGCGGGCTTTGCCCCTTATGCCGAGGCGGTCACACGCCACCTTGCCGCCGCGGGCCTGTCGGCCGACATCGCCTGCGACCACGCCCCCGAGACCGTCGACTATATCATTTGCGACCCCGATGGGCCGATCACGGATTTCACGCCCTTCACCCGCACCCGCGCCGTTCTGAACCTTTGGGCGGGGGTAGAGCGGTTGGTGGCGAACCCCACGCTGACGCAGCCGCTAGCGCGTATGGTCGATCCCGGTTTGACACAAGGCATGGTGGAATGGGTCGCGGGCCATGTTCTGCGCCACCACCTTGGCATTGACGCCCAAAGGGAGGCCGCCGCCAAGGCCGAGTGGCGAGAGGATTTGGTGCCGCCGCTTGCGCAAGAGCGGGCGGTGGGCATCCTGGGCCTTGGCGTGCTTGGCACGGCGGTAGCCGGGGCATTGCGCACCCTTGGCTTTGCCGTCAGCGGCTGGAGCCGGCGCGCGAAAACGCTGCCCGGCATCCTTTGTCACCATGGGTCCGAGGGGCTTGCGACACTTCTTGGATCCAGCGAAATCCTGGTGCTGCTGCTGCCCGAGACGCCGGCGCCCCGCGCCATTCTGAACCGCGAGACCCTCAACGCCCTCCCCGCAGGGGCGGTCGTGCTGAACCCCGGGCGCGGGCCGCTGATCGACGACGCCGCACTTCTTGCGGCACTTGACCGGGGCCACATCGCGCATGCGACGCTCGACGTTTTCTGCGTTGAGCCCTTGCCCCAAGATCACCCCTTTTGGCGCCATCCGGGCGTGACCGTCACGCCTCACATCGCCTCGGCCACACGCCAAAGCACGGCGGCGCGCGCGCTGGCCGAGAACATCGCGGGGGTGGAGCGGGGCGCGCCCTTGGCCCATGCTGTGGACCGCGGCCATGGCTACTAAACCCAGGCGCTAGCATGCAGGACCGCGTCGCAACCGTGCATCAGGCGTTTCTGACCCGCACTGCCGCCGGGGAGCTGCCGCAGGGCGCGCCGCCGGTGCCCGGGCTGCCCGCCGACCGGGCCCGTGCCATTTTCCGCGCCCAATGCCGGTCGCGCGCGCTCGACCGGATCAGCCGCGAGATGCAGCGTGCCGGCACTGGGTTTTACACCATCGGCTCTTCGGGGCATGAGGGGATGGCGGCGGTCGCCGCGGCGCTGCGCGCGGACGACATCGCGTTTCTGCACTACCGCGATGCCGCCTTCCAACTGGCCCGCGCCGACCAGGTGCCGGGGCAGACGCCGGTTTGGGACATGGCGCTAAGCTTTGCTTGCGCGGCCGAGGATCCAATTTCTGGCGGGCGGCACAAGGTTTTGGGGTCGAAGGCGCTGATGATCCCGCCGCAAACCTCGACCATCGCCAGCCATCTGCCAAAGGCGCTTGGCGCGGCCTATGCGCTTGGCCTCGCGCGCCGGCATCCGCCGCAGGGCCGCGCCCTTCCCGCCGACGGGATCGCGGTGTGCAGCTTTGGCGACGCCTCGCTCAACCATTCCACCGCGCAAGGGGCGATCAACGCCGCGGGCTGGACCGTGGCGCAATCCGCGCCGCTGCCGCTTCTTTTGATTTGTGAGGATAACGGCATCGGCATCTCCGTCCCCACGCCGAAGGGCTGGGTTGCGGCCTCGATGCGGGCGCGGCCCGGCATCCGATATTTCGCCGCCGATGGCTGCGATCTTTATGCGACCTATGCGGCCGCGCGCGACGCCGCGGAATTTGTGCGGCGCCAACGGAAGCCGGCCTTTCTGCACCTCTCTACTGTCCGGCTGTACGGCCATGCCGGCGCCGACATCGCCAGCAGTTATTTGCCGCTCAGCGCGATCGAGGCCGACGAGGCGCAGGACCCGCTGCTGCACTCCGTACGGCTTTTGCAGGCGGCCGGTGCGATGACCGCCGATGCCGCGCGAGAGGTTTATCACGCGGCCGAGGTGGAGGCGCGGGCGGCCGCCGACCGCGCCGCCAGCCGCCCCCACCTAGAAACCGCAGCAGCCGTGATGCGCAGCATCGTGCCGCCACAGCGCCCGGCCTCGCCCGCCCGAACACCCGTCCCAAAGCCTGCCCCGCCAGTGGCCGAGCCGTTGGGCCGCCATCTGACGCGGACGCTCCACGACACGCTGGACCAGTACCCGGAGGTGATCCTGATGGGCGAGGATATCGGCCGGAAGGGCGGCGTCTACGGGATCACGCAGAAACTTCAGGCCACTTTTGGGCGCGACCGCGTGATGGATACGCTGCTTGATGAGCAATCGATCCTCGGCCTTGCCATCGGCCTTGCCCATAACGGCTTTATCCCGGTGCCCGAGATCCAGTTCCTGGCCTATCTGCACAATGCCGAGGATCAGCTGCGGGGGGAGGCCGCGACGCTGCCCTTTTTCTCGAACGGTCAGTTCGCCAACCCGATGGTCGTGCGGATCGCGGGGCTTGGATATCAGAAAGGGTTTGGCGGGCATTTCCACAACGACAATGCGCTTGCGGTGTTGCGCGATATCCCGGGCCTTATCCTCGCCTGCCCCTCCACCGGCGACACGGCGGCGCTGATGCTGCGCGAATGCGTGCGCCTCGCGCGGGAGGAGAACCGTGTCTCTGTCTTTTTGGAGCCCATCGCGCTTTACGCCGAGCGGGACCTTCACACGCCGGGCGACGGCGCCTGGGCGCGCCCGCCAGCCGGTCCCCGGTCGGCGATCGGCCTTGGGGATATCGGCGTAACGGGCGACGGCACCGATCTTGCCATCATCACCTATGGCAACGGGCACTATCTTTCACAGAAGGCCGCACCGGCGCTGACCCGGGCGGGGATCGGCTGGCGGATTATCGATTTGCGCTGGCTCGCGCCCCTGCCCGAAACCGCCCTTTTGGGGGCGGTTGAACAGTGTCGGTCCGTTCTGGTCGTCGACGAATGCCGGCGCAGCGGCGGCGTTGCAGAAGGCGTCATGGCGCTTTTGGCGGAGCGGACAATGCTGCCGCTGGCCCGCGAAACCGCCACCGACAGCTTTATCGCGACAGGCCCCGCCTATGCCGCGACATTGCCCTCTGCCGACAGCATTGCGGTGGCGGCAAAGGACCTTCTGGCACGGCCTTCCTGATCCGATACGACCGGCTTTGCGCATCAATTCGGCAATGGATGAGAAATTAGGCTTGCCGAAACCGGTTTCGGCAGTGATTCTGATGGACAGGGAGGAAAAACAATGAGCGGATCCACCGCCCGTCCCACGCGCGCCCCAAACGGCGACCGCGTGACCATATCCGATGTGTCTAACGCGCTGGGGCTGACCAAAAGCACCGTGTCGCGCGCGCTTAACGGCTATGACGACATCGCCGAGGGCACGCGCCGCCGCGTTGCGCGGATGGCCGAGAAGATGGGCTATATCCCCCTTTCGCACGCGCAGGCGATCAAGACCGGGCGCACCCGCTCGCTTGGCTTTGTGATCCAGACCGCCGACCACGACGCCCACCGTCCGTTTCTGGCGGAGTTTTTGGCCGGGATCAGCCATGCGGCCTCGGCCGAGGGGTGGACGCTGACCGTCGCGGCCTCCGACAGTGAGGCCGGCACGGTGGAGACGATGCGCGCGCTTTGGCGGGACCGGAAGGCGGATGGCTTTATCCTGCCCCGGTCGATGATCGCCGACCGTCGGGCGGAGGCGTTGGAGCTTGCTCGGATCCCTTATGTCATCTTCGGCCGGACCGACCGCGCGACGCCGTGTGCCTGGTTCGACTATTTGGGAGAGGAGGCGATGCGCCGCGGGGTTATCCACCTTGCAGAGCTCGGCCACCGCCGCATCGCCTATGTCGGCGGCGGCAAACCCTATTACTACACCGGTCTGCGCCGTGAGGGGTTCTTGGCCGGGATGAGCGCCGCAGGGCTGACCGCCGATCCGGCGTTGATGGCCGAAGGCGCGGTCACCCGGGCGGAGGGGCACGCCGCCGCCAACAAACAGCTTTCCAACAAAAAAGCCCCCCCAACGGCCTTTGTCTTTGCTGTCGATATGGCCGCGCTCGGCCTTTACGACGCCGCTGCCGGGCGTGGCCTGCGCATCGGCCGCGACCTCTCGGTGATCGGCTATGATGGGCGGCCGGAAGGCGCGCAAGTCTCGCCGCCGCTGTCAACCTTTGCCGCCGATGCCGGCCATGCGGGCGAAGCGTTGGCCAAGCTTTTGATCCGGCGCGTGCGGGGCGAAGACCTTGCCGCGCTGCAAGTGGCCGAACCGGCCGAATTTCTCGACCGTGGCTCTGCCGGGCCCTGTCGCGCACCTTAAGACGCCTTTAAAACCTAAGGGAGGATATGGAATGAAGACCTGGCATCTTGCCACTGCAGCAACGGCGCTGGCGCTGTCGGCCAATATGGCCGCGGCCGAAACGCTTCGCTTCTGGACCACCGAAACGCAAGCCGAGCGCCTGGCCAAGCAAGAGGCGATGGTTGCGGAGTTCGAGGCCGCCTCTGGCCATACCGTGGAGGTTATCCCGGTCGAGGAAAAAGACCTCGGCACCCGCGCCACGGCGGCCTTTGCCGCGGGCGATTTGCCGGACGTCATCTATCACACGCTGCAATACGCCCTGCCCTGGGCCGAGGCCGGGATCCTTGACATCGATGCGGCCACGGACGTGATCGAAGCGCTGGGCGCCGAGACCTTCGCCGGCGGCGCGCTGGAGATGGCGGCCACCGAAGACGGCTATGCGTCCGTCCCCGTCGATGGCTGGACGCAGATGCTGGTCTACCGCAAGGATCTGTTCGACGCTGCAGGACTTGAGGCGCCGACCTCCTTTGCCAATGTCGAAGCCGCGCTGGCAGCGCTGCACAACCCGCCAGAGATGTACGGTTTTGTCGCCGCCACCAAAGTCGACGAAAACTTCATGAGCCAAGTGTTGGAGCATGTGTTCCTGGCCAACGGTGTCACCCCCGTGGGCGCCGACGGTCTTGCGCCGCTTGACGTCGCCAAAACGACCGAAGTGCTGGATTTCTACAAATCCATCGCCGAAGCCTCCCCCCCGGGAGAGCTTTACTGGGATCAGTCGCGCACGCTGTATTTCTCGGGCAACGCGGCGATGATCATCTGGTCGCCCTTTATCTTGGATGAGCTTGCGGGCCTTCGCGACAGCGCGCCGCCGACGATCACCGACGATCCAACCTCGCCTGAGCTGGCCTCGAAAACCGGTGTTGTCACCAACTTCGCCGGGCCCTCGAACCCCGATGGCGCCGCTTGGGCCGACATCCGTTATTTCGGGATCACGGCCGATGCCTCCACCGATGCGGCAATGGAGTTCGTGCAGTTCTCGATGGATCAGGGCTACACGCAAACGCTGTCGATTGCGCCGGAGGGCAAGTTCCCGGTGCGCAAAGGCAATGGCGACGACGCCGAGGCGTTTCAGAAAGCCTGGGCCGCCCTGCCCGTCGGCGTCGACCGCAAGGCCCCGCTTGGCGCGCTTTACGCGGCCGAGATGATCGACGAAATCGTCGGCGGGCTGAACGTCGCGCAACGGTGGGGTGTGGCTGAGGGGCAGCTTGCGCTGGCCTCGAAGCTGATCAACAGCCAAGCGATGAACCGGATCGTGCGTGAGTACATCGATGGCGAAATCGATGCCGCCGCCGCTGTTGCCGCGATGAACGAAGCCTTCAGCGCGATCTAAAGCTGCAGAAAGCACGGCGTGTTCCTACGGGGACACGCCCCTTTGTGGCCCGCCGCCCTGCGCGCGGGACCCAGGGAAGATGTGTCCAGACCCAACCGGGAGAGAGGCTTAGATGACCAGCACCACACCGCCCACCGGCGCCGGCCCGCTCGCCAAACGCGAGGCGCAACTGGCCTGGGGCTTGCTTGCGCCGACGCTTACCGCCGTGTCCTTGGTGGTGGTCTTGCCGCTGCTTGCGATTTTCTGGATCAGTTTCAAACCCGTGGAGCTTGCCGATCTGCGCCCGCCCGTCCCGGTGGCCCGTGAAGATTTGCGTGGCGGCCCAGAGACCCCGGGCGACAGTGCGACGGTCCGCTATAGGCTGCGGAACTCAAGCCAAGAAAACGCGATCAGCGCCGTCACGCTGGAAGCCGCCTGGCCCACCGGCCTGATCGCGAC
>CALCPC010000279.1 GCA_937900975.1 uncultured Paracoccaceae bacterium | reverse complement strand
CGGCCGCGGCTCATCGCCTCTTCAATCGAGCGGCCAAGGACGAATTGCGCGCCCATCTCGGCCATGGCCTGGCCGACCGCCTTGCGGATTACGGGTTCCCCCAGCCTTCGGACCAGGCCCTGAAGCACGCCGACAACGCCCGTTTCTTCCCCCAACACCCGGCCCGTCAGCATCAACCCCCAGGTCGAGGCGTTCACGAGGATGGAGCCCGAATCGCCCAAATGCGCGCCCCAATCATGCGGCGTAATCTTGTCCTTGATCAGCGCGTCGACCGTCGGCGCATCGGGCACCCGCAGCATCGCCTCTGCCAAGCACATCAGCGCGACGCCCTCCTCGGTTGAGAGACCGTATTCGGCGAGCAGTGCTTCCATCATGCCGATTTTGCCCGAGTTGCGCACATCCCGCACCAGCCCCGCCGCCCGGTCCGAAATCCGCGCCCGCGCGTCGGTGTCAAGCGCGGTGGCGCCAGCCAGGCCCCGAACGATTTCGGCCTCATCCGCCAGGGTCATCTCGTGGATTGCGCTTCGCGTCATCGGTTCCTCCTTGGGCCACAGCCCTAGGCTGCGCGCTTCGGGGACGGGTGTAAAGATGGCGTCGCGTTGGCGCGGCCGGGTCGGCCGCCAAAGCGTGGCGCGGGCGCGGGAAAGACCCGCGGCAAGGCCGCGCGCAGGGTCCTTGGCGCGAAAACCGGCATTCCGGCGCCATCGCGGCCATCGCGGTCGCCCGCGGGCGCACGCTTTCGATCATGTCCGGCGCATCGGTTTGCGGCCAATCCAAAGGTTTGTCGCCGCGCTGGGTTCAAGGCACGCGAGCGACAGAATCACGGGCCCATCGCCCCCGCCGAAGCGGGATGCTGAGGATGGTGGAGGTCGTGCCCTAGCGCCGTCGATCGGCCATCCCCGCCCCGATTCGCCGGAGCAAAATCAGCGCAAGGGGTTGCACGGGCCGCAATCGGTGTGCGGGCCGCGCTCCAGCGCGGGCTGGGACACGCGGTGCAGATCGGGGCGGTGACGTTGAACTTGTCAGTTGGCAGGCGGGCCAAGGGGCGACTGGTCCGCCGGTTTCGGTCCGCTTGAAATCGCCGGGAATTGGCCGCCCGACGCTGCCGTTCAAAACGCCGCCGACGTTTTGGAAGGACGATACGTGGTACGATCCGCCCGACAAAGCTCAGCCCTCGATCCCGCTCTGCGAAAATGCGGCGGCTGACTTGTGGGCGCGCTTTTGGGCTTTCGCGGTGTTTGGCGATCAGGGGGCGGGTTTTATGGCCAGGGGCGGCGCAGCATCGGTGTGCAGAACGCGCGGCCCGAAGGTTGGTCAACGGCGCCGGAAGTGGGTTGGCGGGCCGTGTGCTGCCCCAACGCGCGGTGGCCCGCAGCGCAAGGGCAAGACCCGCCCCTTTCCGCCGCTCCAGCGTTTTGCGGAACATGCGAGCCATTAAGCATCCCATAACACGTTGAAATCTTTGAGTTTGGGCAATGGGATGTGTTCCAGATTTTTAACGAAACGCTTTTGGGTTGTTGTTGGCTCCACGCTGGACGTGGGGCATTGGGCTTTTTGGTTCGGGCTTTGGGGTTTCGCTTAGGGCAGCATTTGCGCAAGCGTCGAAGCAAGTCTTGGGTTCGCCGTTCACCAGGGGCGCGGCGGCGGTGCGCTCCGGTTGCGGGCCATGTGCACGGTGGTTCGGGCGGTGAGCGGGGGTGGCATGGCGGGCGTCACCCCCGGGCGCTGTTTTGGCCCGGGCATAAGGCATTCGACGCCCGCCGCGGGCGGGCCGCGCCCGGTGGAGGCGGGGCAGAGCCGCGGGAAACGGCGCGGTGTTCTAAGCCGCGTCGAGGGGGGAGGACTGGCTTTCGATCACCGCTTTCGCAGACGCCCGCTTGCGCGGCTTTGCCTTCGGTTTGGCGGTGGCGTCGGGCGCGGCGGGGGTGTTGTCCGCCTTTGACGCGGTTTGCGCGCTGACCGACTTCGATGAGGGTTTGGCGTCGCCGGGCTTTGTGGCCGCTTTGGCCCCTGCGGTTGATTGCGCACCCGCCGCAGTCGGCGCGGCTTGCGGGCTTTCGGTATTCGGGCCCGTTTTGGCCTCATCGGGTGTTGAGGCCGCATCGGCGGCGTCGGCCTGCAAGGCCGCTTGGGGTTGGTCGACCTTTGAGGCCGCATGTTGGTCGGCCTTTGAGGCCGCTTCTTGGTCGGCCTTTGAGGCCGCTTCGGGCTCGTCGGCCTTTAAGACCGATTTGGGGTCGTCGGCCTTCGAGGCTGCATGGGCCTGGTCGGCCTTCTCACCGGATTGCGCAGCGTTCCCGCGGGTGAAAGGGCCGGTGTCCTGGGCCTGTTTGGGGGCGTCCGCCACATCCGTGTCTGGGGCACTGGCCCCGTCCGCTCCAGCTTGAGCCCCGGCGCTGTCGTCTGGCGCGGGTGCCGGTTTCGCTGCGGTTGCGGCCCCCGATCCGCCGTCTGCCGCGGGCGTTTTGCCCGCCGCTTCGCCAACCGCGCCCGGGCTTGGTTCGGCTGTGGTCGATGCTGTTGCGACCGGCTCCGACAAAGCGGTCTGTTCTGGGACGGCTGCAGCTGGGGTCGCCTTCTTCCGGCTGCGGGGCGCGCGCGTTTTCTTCGGTGCCTCGGCCACGTCGCCTGTGTCCACCAGCGCTTCGGGCCCATCGTCATTTGCCTGTTTCGCGTTGGTGCTGGCCAAGAGCGCCGCCACATCGAAATCGCGCATCAAAAACGCTGGAACATGCGCACCCATCCCGACCACGGCGTCGCGACTGCCGCGGCTGCGGCGGTCACTGCCCGACGCGGGCGTGCTGGCGCGGGGGCTTGGCGTCTCGGCGCTGGTGCGCGGTTTCGGCGCCGACGTTGCCCGCGACGCGGAGGAGGCTGCGCGCGACTTCGGCGCGCTGCTGCGGGCCTTCTCGGCGGGCTTGTCGCCGACCGCTGGGGGCGCTGCGTCCTCTGCCTTTGCCAAGGGGCTTTCGCGGACTTCGATTTTCTTTTTCACCAGCGCTTCGATGGCTTCGAGATATTTCTCTTCATGCGGCAAACACAGCGTGATCGCGCAGCCGTCACGCCCTGCGCGGCCTGTGCGGCCGATCCGATGGACGTAATCCTCAGAATGGCTTGGCACATCGAAGTTGAACACATGGCTGACCAGGGGAATGTCCAGTCCGCGCGCCGCAACGTCAGATGCAATCAGCAGCCGCACGGCGCCGCCGCGAAACTCTTCCAACGTGCGTGTGCGCAAGGATTGGTCCAGGTCGCCATGGATCGGCGCCGCGTCATACCCGTGCTTTTTCAGCGACTTCGCCACCACATCGACGTCGCGCTTGCGATTGCAGAACACGATACCGTTGGTCAGCGCCGCGCCCTCTGCATCGATCAACCGGCGCAGAACGTCCCGCTTTTCGCGGTCTGCGCGGTCCTTTCGCGACGGTTTGTGCTTGCACACCGTTTGGGTGATGCTTTCGGCGGTGGTTGCCTGGCGCGCCACTTCCACCCGCTCGGGATTGGACAGGAATTCCTGGGTGATGCGCGTGATTTCGGGCGCCATGGTGGCCGAGAAAAACAGCGTCTGGCGCGTGAACGGCGTCAGTTTGAAGATGCGCTCAATGTCCGGGATGAAGCCCATGTCGAGCATCCGGTCCGCCTCATCGACCACCATGATCTCGATCCCGGTCAGCATCAGCTTGCCCCGTTCAAAATGATCGAGCAGGCGACCCGGCGGCGCGAGCAACACATCGACGCCGCGGTCGAGCAGCCGATCCTGGTCCTTAAAGCTGGTCCCGCCGATCAGCAACGCCATGGAAAGCTTTGAGAATTTGGAATAGGCTTCAAAATTCTCGGCAACTTGGGCGGCAAGCTCTCGCGTTGGGGCCAGAACCAGGCTGCGTGGCATCCGTGCCCGCGCGCGCCCCTTGGCCAACAGCGTGATCATCGGCAGCGTGAAGGAGGCCGTCTTGCCCGTCCCGGTTTGTGCAATGCCCAAAACATCGCGTCCGGCCAGCGCAAAGGGTATCGCCTGCTGCTGGATCGGCGTCGGCGTCTCGTACCCCGCCTCCTCAACAGCCTTCAGCACTTTGGGATCGAGGTCGAGTTCAGAAAATTTCATGCGGTCTGCCCGTATTTGATTGCGGCGTTTGAATGGCCGCACTGTCAAATACGCGGCCCATGCCCCCGAATTGGGACACGTCATCTGGTGTCGCTATAGAGATAGAGCACAAGGGCGTCAATAAAAGCCTTAACACACGCAGGTTTTCGCGCCGAACCCGATGATTTTTCAAACGGATGATTTTTCTCGGCCCAGTTGCTTGACGCCGGCTGCAAGCCTCCCGTAACGCCGGGGTTAGCACCTGCACAAACGCGGAGGGGTCCATGAATATTGAGCAGCCAAAGGCGATGCGCGGTCTTGCTGAGTTGAAAGTCAGCGGCATCAAGCATTGGACGGATCGCACGTTTTCGTTCACGGCGGAACGTCCAGCAAGCTTCCGGTTTCGGTCGGGAGAGTTTGCGATGATCGGGTTGATCGCGGATCAAAAGCCGTTGCTGCGCGCCTATTCCATCGCCTCACCGTCCTGGGACGAAAGCTTGGAGTTTTACTCGATCAAAGTTGAAGAGGGGCCACTGACCAGCCGCCTGCAGCACCTCGCCGATGGCGATACGATTGTGATGCGTCCCAAGCCCGTCGGCACGCTGGTCCTGGACGCGCTGACCCCGGCGCGGCGGCTTATTCTCTTCTCGACGGGCACGGGCATCGCCCCGTTTGTCAGCCTGATCCGAGAGCCTGAGACCTATGAGAAATTCGAAGAGGTGTGGCTGACACAAACCTGCCGCGATGTCGCCGAACTCGACTACGGCAAAAGCATCGTCGCCGCGATCCACGCCGATGAGATGCTGTCGGAAATCGTCGGGTCAAAGCTTCACACCATCGCGACCACAACCCGCGAGGACAGTCCGGCCATGGGCCGGATGACCGACTGGCTGCGCGATGGACGCTTCGCGAAAGAGACGGGCGCGCCCCTGTCGCCCGAGACCGACCGCGTGATGATCTGTGGCTCAATGGAGATGCTGCAGGAGCATAAGGAGATTTGCCTCGCCGCCGGCATGACCGAGGGCGCCAACTCTGAGCCCGGCGATTTTGTGATCGAAAAAGCGTTCGTCGACTAAGCGTTGGGGCGGGCGCAATTTTCGGTTCGAGCATTTTCCGTTCAGAGTGAGTCAGTCAGCATCAGAAATCGCGGGCAAGATCAGCATCCTGCTGATCTTGAGACAGCGATTTCTGATCCAATGTGAACG
>CALCPC010000278.1 GCA_937900975.1 uncultured Paracoccaceae bacterium | reverse complement strand
GCCCGTCCGCCCGAGACGCTGCCGCGGGTCCGCACCATCCTGCGCCCCGACGCGGTGCGCACGACGCTAGCCTACCTTTTCCAGACCTCTGGGCTGCCAAAAGGGGCAGAGCGTGACACTCTCTTGAATGAGATCGCCACGCTCTCGGACGCATTTGCCGACTTGATGGGCGCGCGCTGGCTGCGTTTGCGCCTTGACGTGGTCACAAACAACGCCTGCCGCCGCTTTCACACCGACGCCGTGACGGCGCGGCTGGTTTGCACCTTTCGCGGTCCGGGCACGCAACATGGCATCGCACCCGACGGGCACGATCCGGCGGAGATCCGGACCGTTCCAACCGGCGATCCGATCCTTTTGCGCGGCACGCTTTGGCCGACGCGCGAAGAGACCGGGTTCCGCCACCGCTCACCCCCAATCGAAGGATCGGGGAAAAGCCGCCTCGTCCTCGTGCTCGATCCGATCGACGATCCCGGGGCCGAACTCTAAGCGCCGGGACCCTATCCCGGCCATCCCGCTTCACGTCGACTGCACCGGACGGGGAACGAAAGCCGCGCGCATCATGAGGGTCCGAGCGACAAGGCCCAGTCCCTGGCAGGCCGGCGGTCTTCCTGCCTTCCACGGCGCACGCGCCGGTCTTTCGGTCGAAGATGGCCTGGCGGATGGGGTGGGATTCGAACCCACGAAGGAGTTGCCCCCTTGCCGGTTTTCAAGACCGGTGCCTTCAACCGCTCGGCCACCCATCCGCAGCCCCGCGACCGGGACTGCCCGTCTCTACAAGCCGATGGTCAAGGCTTCAAGCATCGCTGTTGCCACTTGGCGCATCGCAAGCAACCATCGCTTCCCTTTTTGGGCGAATGGGCCTACACTCAGTGGTACAAAACGGTGAAACAACCGTATGTGGGCAGAGCAGTGTCCGCAGCCCTTTTTGCGCAGACGCTTGGCGTGCTGCGGGCTGGGCGGTCGGCGGGCAGATCAGGGGATCGGCATGGACAAACATCACTCTCGTCGGACACGGCGCCGCCTTGGCGGTCTTTTAGGGCTGACCGGGCTTGCGCTGGCCGGGTGCGATTCGTTGGAAGCGGTGACCGGAAGCGCCGCGACCCCCAGCACGACGCCCGTCAGCGTCGAACGTGGAGAGCTTCGGATTGAGGAGCGCGACGTCGAGGCGCCGGACGTCTTCGCCCTGCGCGACCGCGGTCTCTGGGACGGGCGCCCGTCGCTGGGCGGGATCTGGGTCGCGGTGCCGCAGCGCGTCGCGCCGGACCGGGTCAAGATCGTGAACCGCGACAATGACCGCAGCATCGTCGGCGGGCTGTTCCGCAAGGAGGTCGACAACCCGGGGCCCGCGATCCTTGTGTCGGCCGATGCTGCGGCGGCGCTGGGGATGCAGGCTGGCACGCCGGCACCGCTGGAACTGGTCGTGCTGCGGCGCGAAACCGTTGAAATCGCGCCGCCCCCCCCGGTGGTGCCCATCGAAGAGGCGGTGACAGAGCCTGCCGAAGCCCTGGACAGCGATGCCGAAGCGGTCGCCGCCGCGACTGCCACGCTGTTGACCGCCAGCGCGCCGGAACCCGCGGCTCCGGTCGTCGCCCCGTCTGTGCCCGAGGGTGAGATTGCGGCTGCCCCCCTAGCCCCCGCCGCCGCCGTCAGCACCTTGGACCGCCCTTATGTCCAGGTCGCCACGCTCGACACACCCGCCGAGGCCAATGCGGTGGTGCAAACGCTGCAAGCGGGCGGTCTAAGCGGTGAGCTGCGCATCGATGCCAGCGGTCAGACAACTGTCTTTAGCGTGGTCGTCGGCCCGGCGTTGACCGAAGCGGATCGGACCGAGACGCTCGACGCGATCCGGGCGCTCGGCTTTGACGACGCGCTGGCGGTTTAGCGCCGCATCCCGCGCCACCCGCGCGTGCCACGCGGAGGCGGTTGAAGGTTCCCTGGCAATCGGCGATGCGTCGGCATCGGGGGCGGCGCCCCATGCCCAAAGGACCTGACAGGGAGACTAGGATGCCGGCGATTACCGCCCTGCCCGCCCGCGCTGGGCTTTTCGCGCTTATCCTCTGCCTGGTGCTGGCGCTGCCGGTCCGGGCGCTCGATACCGCAGCGCGCGCGGCCTATGTCATTGATCACGACACGCGCACCGTTCTTTTGTCGAAAAACGCCGAAACGCTGCTGCCACCCGCCTCGATGTCCAAACTGATGACGCTTTTGATGGTGTTCGAGGCGCTTCAGTCGGGGCGTCTGATGCTCAGCGATACGTTCCGCGTCTCTGAAAAGGCTTGGGCGATGGGCGGCTCGAAGATGTTCCTGCGCGAGGGCGAGGATGTCAGCGTCGAGGATTTGATCCGCGGCGTGATCGTACAGTCGGGCAACGACGCCTGTGTGGTGATTGCCGAGGGGCTGGCCGGGTCCGAGGCCGCCTTTGCCGACCGCATGACCCGCCGCGCGCGGGAGCTTGGGATGACGGCTTCGGTGTTTGTCAACGCCACAGGATGGCCGCACCCCGATCACGTGATGCCGTCCCGCGATCTTGTGCTGTTGGCCGCGCATATGATCGACACCTATCCCGAATATTACGCGTATTTCGCGGAGACTGAGTTTTCCTGGGACGGGATCGATCAGCGCAACCGCAACCCGCTTTTGGGTCTTGGGCTGGGGGCCGATGGGCTGAAAACCGGTCATACGGAGGAGGCGGGCTTTGGCCTTGTCGCCTCGGCCATGCGGGATGGGCGTCGGGTCACGATGATGGTGACGGGTCTGCCGACCAGCCGCGCGCGTTTGGTCGAATCTGAGCGTCTGATCAATTGGGCGTTTCGGGAATTCTACGCCACCACGCTCTTCAAAGCGGGAGAGCCGATCGCCGCGGCCGATGTCTGGGTCGGCGCTGAGGCAACCGTCGATCTTGTCGCCGCAGAAGACATCGAGGTGGTGATCCCGTTTGAGGCCGAGGGCAAGATCGCGACGCATGTTGTGTATGACGGGCCGGTTGCTGCGCCGATCGCGGCCGCGGCGCCGATTGGCGAACTGGTCGTTGAGATCCCGGGGCTCGGCCAGCAGCGGGTGCCGCTTGAGGCCGGCGCCGCGGTTGGCGAGGGCGGGTTCCTGGCGAAATTCACCGCGTCGGCGCAGATTTTGGGCGGGCGGCTTCTGACGACCGCAGCGGAGATGATCGACTGAATGCCACCCGGCCGTTTGGTCACGTTCGAGGGGGCCGACGGCTCGGGCAAGTCGACGCAGGCCAGGCGTCTGGCCGCGGACCTGGCCGCCGCGGGCCATGACGTCGTGCTGACGCGGGAGCCCGGAGGCTCCCCCGGGGCAGAGGAGATCCGGCGGCTTTTGGTCTCTGGCGATCCGGGCCGGTGGTCGGCCGAGACCGAGATCCTGCTTTTCACCGCCGCCCGCCGCGATCATCTGGAGCGGCTGATCCGCCCCGCTTTGGCCCGCGGCGCCACTGTAATCTCGGACCGGTTCGCCGACAGCACGCGGGTCTATCAAGGCGCGGCGCGGGCCGATCTGCGGGCGGTCGTCGACCGGCTGCACTGCGACATGATCGGGCTGGAGCCCGATCTGACGCTGATCCTGGATCTGCCGCCCGAAACCGGTTTGGCGCGCGGTTTGGCCCGGGAGAGCGGCGAGGATCGGTTCGAGGATATGGGCCAAGGGTTTCAGCACCGCTTGGTCGCGGGGTTCCGCGCCTTGGCCACCGACGCGCCGGAGCGGTGCGTGCTGATCGACGCGCGGGGCGCCGTCGACACGGTGGCCGAACGCGTGCGCCGCGCCGTCGAGGGCCGCGCCTGATGCGGCGGATCGCCCCCTCTCTCACCCGACTGGGCAGGCGCGGCGCGGCGCACCTGCCCCGCGGATCGGGCCCTGTCCCGCGCCACGGGCAGAGGTGGCCAACCGCAACCGAGGTGTCCGAACGGCCCCGCGCCCGCCATGGCTGAGGCCGCGATCCCCGAACCC
This sequence comes from uncultured Paracoccaceae bacterium, assembly GCA_937900975.1. Taxonomy (GTDB): domain Bacteria; phylum Pseudomonadota; class Alphaproteobacteria; order Rhodobacterales; family Rhodobacteraceae; genus Algicella. The sequence goes on along the minus strand of CALCPC010000278.1, from coordinate 738 downwards.
GACCGGGCCGAGGGCTGTCCGCACCCCCGCGAGACGCGGCTGCGTTTTGGCCAGGGGCCGGCGGAGGCCGCGTATTTGCAAAGCGTCGCGGCGGGCCGTTTGCACCATGCCTGGGCGCTGACCGGTCCGGCTGGGATCGGCAAGGCGACGCTGGCTTGGGCGATGGCGCGCCATCTTGCGGCTGGGGGACGGGCGCCGGACTTGCCCACCGATCCCGACAGCGCGATCTACCGGCGCAGTTTGCAGTTGGCAGAACCGGCCATCGCACTGGTCCGGCGGGCTTGGGACGACAAGGCCAAGCGGCTGAAGACGCAGATCGGCGTTGAGGAGATCCGCAAGCTACAGGGCCATTTCACGCTGAGTGCGGCGGATGGCGGGTGGCGGGTTGCGATCATCGATGCGGCCGATGAGATGACGGTCGCGGCCGCCAATGCGCTGTTAAAGCAGCTCGAAGAGCCACCCCGCCGGGCTGTTTTGCTGCTCGTCTGCCACCGGCCTGCGGGGCTTTTGCCGACGATCCGGTCGCGCTGCCGAACGCTGCCGGTGCCGCCGCTTGGATCCTCGGACTTGATGGCGGCCCTCGCGGCGCTGGACCGGGCGGTGCCGGACGACCCCTTGCTCACCCCGCTTTCTGCGGGGTCGGTGGGCGAGGCTGTGCGTCTGATCGACGGCGGCGGGCTGGCGCTTTACCGCCGGATCCTGGCGCTGCTTGGCGCGATGCCCGGCTGCGACCGGGGC
>CALCPC010000277.1 GCA_937900975.1 uncultured Paracoccaceae bacterium | reverse complement strand
GATCGCGACAGAGCGTGACCCCCGGTGTGAGATCACGGGCGACCGGCTTTTCTGCGATCTCGGCGATTGGGAGGGCGGTCAACGTGAGACGCTGGCCATCCCGGTGACGGTCGGCGCGGCGTTTTTTGACGCGGGCATCAGCCTGCGCGACAGCGACGTTATCGTGAGCGGTCGGTCCGAGAACATCCTGACCAATCTGAAGTTCACCGGCGAAAACTTTGCCCGGGTCTTTGACGGCTCTCAATTCTGGGAGGTGCTGTGGGTCACGATGTTCTACACGGTTTTCGGCACCATCGGCGCGTTGCTGTTTGGGCTTTTCGCAGCGCAGCTGTTGAACGCGTCCTTCCGCGGCCAGGGGATCCTGCGGGGGCTTTACCTCTTTCCATACGTGGCCCCGGTGATTGCGGTTGCGTTTGCGTGGATCCTGCTCTTCGACCCGTTCTCAGGCTCGGCCAACGCGCTTCTTGTGCAGATGGGCGTGACCGAACAGTCGATCAACTTTTTCGGCCAGCGCCCGCTTGCCCTGATCATGGTGACGGTGTTCGAGATCTGGCGCTACTTTCCGCTGTCCTTCCTGTTCATCCTGGCGCGAATGCAGTCGATCGATACCGATATGTATGAGGCGGCCGATATGGACGGTGCCTCCCCCTTTCAAAAGTTTTGGTACCTGTCTTTGCCACAACTTCTTGGAATCTTGTCGGTTTTGTTCCTGTTGCGCTTCATTTGGACGTTCAACAAATTCGACGACATCTTCCTTTTGACCGGGGGCAATGCCGGCACGCGGACGCTGACGGTCAATGTCTACGAACAGGCCTTCGCGGTCTCTAACATCGGCGCGGGCGCGGCGGTAGCGGTGGTGATCTTCTGCTGCCTGCTCGGCTTCAGCTTCGTCTTTTTCCGCTACATCAGCCGGGAGGAAGGGCTATGAACCAGGTCCGTTTCGGATATGTCACCGCACCCGTTATCGGTGCGCTCTGGATGTTCACCATCGCCACAACCGTGGCTGTCGCGATGTCCTTTGCCACCGGCACCGGGTTCCGCCCATCGCTTAGCTTGTCGCTGCTCTTCGGTGCGCTGCTTGGCGCGGCGTGCCTGCCCGGGGCGCTGGGCCCGGTGCCAGAGCATCGGTTCCGCGCCGCGGGGGCGGCGGGCGTCGTGGCGCTGATTTCGCTGCTTGGCTTTGGCCCGATCGTTACCGGGCCGGGCGTTTCGGCCTTCTCGGCGCTTGTCGGCGCGGCCCTGACGGCGGGGTTCGCCACACTCGGCCTTGTCAAAATCCTGGATGAGTGCCGGTGGGAGAGCCTGACACGGCATGAGTTCGAGGCCGCCGTCATCCGGTTTTTGACGGGGTTTGGGTATATCTTCTTCACCGCCATCGTGCTGCTCCCGTTCTATGTGATGGTGATGACCAGCCTGAAAAACCAGGCAGAGTTGATCCAGAACCCGCTCGACTTTTCGGTCGACCTTTCCAAGGGCTGGGATCTCTTCCGCTCATACTCGGAGCTGTTTACCGACTTCAATTTCGGCACGTATCTTTGGACCTCTTTCATGGTGTCGGTGCTGACGGTGGCCATCACGCTCGCCTTCGCGATCCCCGGTGCCTATGCGGTCGCGCGGCTCAGGTTTGAGGGGCGGGCCGCGTTCTCCCGCTCGATCCTCTTGATCTATATGGTTCCGATGATCGTTCTGGCGCTGCCCATCTACATCGCGTTCTCGATGACGGGGCTTCGAAACTCCCTCCTTGGGATCGTGATGATTTACCCGGTCACGACGATCCCGGTCGCGCTCTACATGTTGCAGGGCTATTTCCGCGGCCTGCCGTCGGAGGTCGAGGAAGCGGGGCTGATGGATGGGCTGAACCGGCTGCAAGTGATCTGGAAGATCACGCTGCCGCTTAGCCTGCCGGCACTGGCCAGCGTCTCGCTTTACGTCTTCATGATCGCGTGGAATGAGTTCCTGCTGGCCTTCATGCTGCTCGACGATCCCTCCAAGTTCACGCTGACCCGCGGCATTGCCAGCCTCAACTCGTCCGAGATCCCGCGCCAGCACCTGATGGCGGGCTCCGTCATCGCGACGGTGCCGATCATGGCGCTGTTTCTGGGGCTGGAGCGGTTCATGACCAAAGGGCTGACGGCCGGGTCGGTGAAGGGATGACCACGATGGATGTCATAAGCCTCGATGCCCGCGCGCGGGAGATCCTGCGGGGCAACGACCGCGGCGGCTATACCGTGCCGACCGCGGGGCTCTATCCCTATCAATGGAATTGGGACAGCATGTTCGCGGCCTGGGGGTTCGCCACATTCGATCTCGACCGCGCTTGGGCGGAGGTGGAGACGCTGTTCGCCGGCCAATGGGCCAATGGGATGGTGCCCCATATCCTGTTTCACCGTCCCGATCCCGGATACTTTCCGGGGCCGGAGGTCTGGGGCACGGACGCGCTGGCGCCCATCCCGTCATCCGGCATCAGCCAACCGCCCGTGGCGGCAAGCTTTGTGCGCCGGATGTGGGAGCAGGACCGCGCCCGGCCCGAGGCGGCGCAGCTTTACGACAAGCTGGTGGACTGGCACCGCTGGTTCATGACCTGGCGGTGCAAGGACGGCGCGATTTTCGTCACGCACCCGTGGGAATCGGGCCGCGACAACGCCCCCGACTGGGACACCGCGATGGCCGCCATCGACCCGGTGGGCGTCGGGCCCTACACCCGCCGCGACACAGCGCATGTCGACGCGTCGATGCGCCCGACCAAAAACGACTATGACCGCTACATCTGGCTGGTGGAGCGGGGGCGGCGGCTGGGCTGGGACGAGGCGGCCATGGCCGATACGGCGCCGTTCCGTGTCGCCTGTCCGGGTTTGACCTTCATCACCCTCGGTGCGTCGCACGATCTTTTGGACCTTGGTCAAGCGTTGGGCCGGGACACCAGCGAGATTGCGGACTGGATCGAAACGCTTAGCGCCGGGGCCGCGACGCTGTGGAACCCAGAGCTTAGCGCCTATGACGCGCGCGATTTGGGCAGCAACCGTCTGACCGGCACGCTTAGCAATGCCTCTTACCTCGCTTGGTTCGGTGGGCTGGGCATGGATGGACTTCTCGGCAACCTGGCCGACCGGCTGGCCAGCTTGCCCTACCCGGTGCCCAGCCTCGACCCCTCCGATCCGCGCTTTGACAGTATGCGCTATTGGCGGGGCCCGACCTGGGGGATGATGAACGCGCTGATCGCGATTGGCCTTAGCAAGGCCGGGCATGGCGACGTTGCCGAGACGCTGCGGCGGGCCACTGCGCAACTGATCGCCGAACACGGCTTTGCCGAATACTTCGACCCCTACATCGGCACGCCCGCCGGTGGAGGAACCTTCACATGGACTGCTGCAATCTGGCTCGCCTGGGCCTCACCATCCGCGAAAGGGGGCAATCATGGCATCGATTGAGCTGAAAACCGTCGAGAAATGGTACGGCGACGTTCAGGTCATCAAAGGCGTCGATCTCGACATCGAGGCTGGGGAATTCATCATTTTCGTTGGCCCATCGGGCTGCGGGAAATCCACGCTTTTGCGCATGGTCGCAGGGCTGGAGGAGACAAGCCGCGGCCAGATCGTGATCGCCGGGCGCGATGCGACGGCAGAGCCGCCGGCAAAACGCGGGCTGGCGATGGTGTTTCAGTCCTACGCGCTTTACCCGCATATGTCCGTCCGCGACAACATGGGCTTTTCGCTGAAGGCCGCTGGTGTCGCGAAGGCCGAGATGGACGAAAAAGTCGACGCCGCCGCCGCCGCGTTGAAGCTAGAGCCATTTTTGGACCGTCGGCCCAAGGATCTGT
>CALCPC010000276.1 GCA_937900975.1 uncultured Paracoccaceae bacterium | reverse complement strand
CGGGTTATTCAGTGTGCTCAAGACCAAGACCTGTCTTCGATTGTTCTAGGTGGTTTTTATTATCTGTTTCGTCTATCACGGAGATCTACACATCCGTCTGACCACGCGACAGCCGCTGCAACCCGCGCGTCAGCTTGCGCAGGGGCATCACGATGCGGTGGATTTGCCACCAGGAAAACAGGGCAGAGAGGATGATGACCCCAATGCTCGCCCCGCCGACGATATAGATCTCATGGCGGGCATCCTGGGCGACGCGCGCGGTTTGCGCGTCGATCTTGGCGGAGACGGCGCTCAAAATCGCGTTCAACGCCTCGATATATTCGGTCGATGTTGCAAACCACTCTGGCCCGGTGATGGACTGGATGTCGCCGCTGTCGACGCTGGCGCTGCCGATTGCGCGCATCCATTCGACCTGCAGGCCAATCGGTCCGGTGTTCACGGCGTCGAGCATGGCCGAAAGATCTGGTGAGACGTAGTCGTGGAACCGCTCCTGCAGGGCCAGTTGGCGCGTTCTGAGATCGCGGAACCGCGTCGCGACGACCTCGTTAAAGCCACCACGGGCAAAGCCTTGCGCGCCGGCCGCACGCTCCTGCCCCGCAAACTCGATGCTGCGCGCGAGGGCTTCGTAGCCGAGACTTGTATAGGTGAGCGCCGTTGTGCTGGCCGTCGTCGCCTGGATGTCCCCGAAGCTTAAAAGATCCGCCACGATGGGTGAATAATAGCCAAGTACATCCCGCACGGGCCGGTCGAGCGCATCGATCTCTGCCCGAACGGCGCCAAGGGCGTCCAGGGCGGCGCGGATCTCGTCTATTCGCGGCGCCGTTTCGGCGCGCAGATCCTCCGGCAAATCCGCAAGCAGATCCTCGGCGCCGGCCGCAAAAGCATCCTCCAAAACCGCGTCGGTCAGCGCCCTTTGGGCGGCAAGCTCTGGGGCGAATTGCCGGCCCTCCGAGGCGATGTGCCCGACGGACATCCCCCGCTCCTTCTGCAGTTCGGTCACCACAGCGCCCGTCCGCTCGGCCACGATGTAGGCGTTGTTGGACAACTGCAGCTCGGATAATTTGATCAGATCGCGGAAGATGATGACACCCGCCAAAATGCTCATCACCAAAAGCGGCATCACAAGCAACGAGACGAACTGAAGGGTCGTCAGCCGAACGGCCTGGGCCTCCTGCTCCATCAACCGTTTGAGGGTTTCCTTGTCCATCCGCTATACCTTCGCCCAGTCCATCCACAGCACGCCCACGGGGGCGCTATGGGGCAAAGGTGTCAAAAGCGCGTTAATCCTAAGGGGCAGCGCAGCGCGGCGGCGGCCGGTGCGGCCACCCTGTGTGCGAAAAGAATTTCGAGTTTTGGCAAAAACGCAAAGGTCTGCCCAGCGCGTGGGCAGCCAAGGCTGCGGGCCTTGCGCTGCCGGACCTCAGCCGCGTTTCTTGTGTTTGTCGAGCCGGGTCTTCGCGCGCGGTTTTCGGTCCTTGTAGGGATTTTCGCCGCCGCGCACCATCAGCCGGATCGGCGTGCCGGGCAGATCGAAGTCCCGTCTAAGCCCGTTCACAAGATAGCGCTTATAGGTTTCCGGCAGCGCATCGGGCACCGAACAAAACAAGACATTGCTTGTCGGGCGCGGCTTCACCTGGGTCATATAGCGCAGCTTCAACCGCCGCCCGCCCGGGGCCGGGGGCGGGTGAAGTGCCACTTCACCGGCAAGCCAGGTGTTCAGCGGCGCCGTCCCAAGCCGCGTGTCCCAGATCCGGCGCGCCTTCAAAACCGCCGCCTGGAGCCGGTCAAGCCCCTTGCCGGTCAGGCCCGAAACCAAAACGACCTCCACCCCCTTCAGTTGCGGCAAAAGCCGGGCACAGTCGGCGCGCAGGCGCTTGG
>CALCPC010000275.1 GCA_937900975.1 uncultured Paracoccaceae bacterium | reverse complement strand
ACACGTTGATCGTAGTCTTCGATGTCGATCCCCAGCGCTTTGTGAAAGGCCGGACGCGCATGGTCGCGCACGAACATCGTCGCGTAGACCGCGACCAGAAAGAAGCGGATCCACAACACATTGACGCCGGAGGTCAGTTTCGGATCGGTGCGCATCAGAAGGGCAAAGGCCTCGCCATGGCTGAACTCATCGTTGCACCACTCTTCGAACCATTTGAAGATTAGGTGAAAACGGTTCTCGGGATGTTGTTCGAGATGGCGAAAGATCGTGATATATCGGGCATAGCCGATCTTTTCAGACAGATACGTCGCATAATAGATAAACTTTGGTCGAAAGTAGGTGTATTTCTTTGTCTTCGTCAGAAAGCCAAGATTGACACCGATCCCCGCTTCTTTCAGCGCGTCATTGATAAACCCGGCGTGGCGCGCTTCGTCGCGGCTCATATACTTGAACAGCTCGCAGATATCGGGGTTAGAGCCGCGGCGCTTCATCTCCTTGTAAAGCACGCATCCCGAAAACTCAGCGGTCAGCGAAGAGACGAGGAAGTCGATCAGTTCCTTGCGCAGTTCAGCGTCGAGCGCGTCGAAATCGATCTCGTCCCAATCGGCGGTTTTCTTAAAGTGGCTTTTGTTGGGGTCGGCGCGCATTTGGGCCAGCAACGCGTCCCATTCCTCCCGGATCGGTGAGACGTCGATGGCGTCCATCTCATCGAAATCGGTGGTGTAGAACCGCGGGTTAAGAAGCGTGGTCTCCTCGGCCATGTGCTGGGTGTCGGATTGGGTGATCTCCGGCGCGATCTCGGCATGGGCGTTCATAGCCGGATCTCCTCGGAAAAGGCGAATTCGCAAAGCTCCATGAACTCAAAATCGCCGGTCAGCCGGGTCCAAAGCCGCTCTAACCCAGAGGCGCGGGTGATGGTCGCGGTGCGGTCTTCGCTGATCACCTCACCATAGGCCGCCAGGATCGGGGCGCCGTGGACCAGCACTTCATCGCCAGGGTGCACGACGGCGCCGTTGTTAAAGCGGACATGCGCATGCAGGCTTTCGAAGCGATGGCTGACCTCGACCGTGCAGGGCGCCTCCTCCGTTCTTTTTGTGAACATCTCTCTCTCCTCAGGGTCGACGCGCGTCCGGGATCACTGGAGCAATTCGTTCCAGTGCCGCGCGTTATCCTGGCCGAAGCCGATCAAGTTGATTTTCCAGCCCGTCGCGTCATCCCGAAGGCCAATTCGGCCATCGGCAAAGCGGATGAGGTATACGGGCGGGTTCCCGGCAATTCCGTGGGTCTTGCGCTCAAAGCTCAGCGCGTTTCGGACGACGGTGATAAACCCGCGGTCGTTAGAGGGGCGATCGAAAAGGATTGTGCCGTCCATGGCCGACACTACCGTGCCGCCGTCGGGGCGCGCTTTGATCTCGATCATGCGCGACTGCACTTCCGCGGCCGTGTGCGGCCGGGCAACGGGCTCTCGCCCTGTGGCGACGGCAAAGACAACGATCAGAAGCGAGCAAAGAACCAAGCCCGAGACCGCATAAAGCAGCCCCCGCGGCACCAGTTGGTTGTAGTCCGAGCGGAGCCGCAAGACTTCGTGTTGGGACATCGTCTTTCTCCTTTTTCGGGCGTCTATTCCGCCGCGACCGGCACCGCGCCGGTCGGGGTGACGGGCGGCGTAACAGGCGGCGGCAGATCCGAAAGCTCGTTTGTGATCGCCTCGACCCGCGCCTCGGCCGCGGCGCCGAGGATTTCGGCGACGTGGCGCACATTGGGGATGGCACGCAGTGTCGGCTGTGCGCGCGACAGCGTCCAGGGGCGGACATGCGGCCACAGCACAAGATAAGAGAACCGCGTGCTGCCCTTAAGGTCGAGGTGGATCGATCCCGTCCCATCTTTTTGCAGCGCAAGATCGGCCTTCGCGATCCAACGATAAGGCAGGTTCAGCGTGATGTTCAGCGCCGCGCCGATCCGCATGCCCACCCGATGCGTGGTCAGCGTATAGACGGTCGTTCGTGCGAAAGCGAAGGCCAGCGCTGTCAGGATCCCAACGGCGCCGAAGCCCAGCACGACATACCAACTCGCCGCCCACAGCCCAGGCTCCAGCCCCGCCGCAAGGCCGACATCCAGCCCGCGCCAGACGGCCAGCGCCGCGAAGTAAAGCGCAATCCAATGCGCCGCCATGGACGTTTTCGCCAAGGCCCAGACACTTGGGCGACCCTGCCACAGGATGTGCTCGCCCTCGGGCAGGGCTTCGGGCAGACCGCGGACGGGTTCGATTTCGTATTCGTCGGCTTGCATCGGTTCTCTCCTCAGCCCTAAGCGGTGGGCGGGGCTGCGGCGCGGCCCCGTCCCCCTCAGTTGGCGTACATCCGACCGCCGGCGTAATAGCCGGAGATCTTGTCTTCTTCGAGCAATGTGACCTCGGTCTCCGATTTGGTGGTCGGCACACCGGCGAAGTAGGGCGCGGTCAGGCTGCTTACGGTGACACCTTTCCGGGTGATCCGCGCGGCGGTCATCGGCGCAAGGCGGCGCCCCCCATCCGTCAGCTCGATCTCAAGGTAGCGGACCAGAAACTCAGGCTTATCGATCCACATGTCGTGCACCTTGCCGACAACAACGCCGTCGCGGCCCATCACATCCATGCCGCGCGGATCGCGCCCGGCGGCATGGTTATAGTCAGGGCTGGTCCGCATCGGCGCCAGTTTCGGATGTCCGTGGCCGTCAAGCTCGGGCCAATCCTGCCGGGCGCACCAGGAGGCCGGGCCGACGCCGTCTTTCAAGGGATCGCCCGTCGGCTCGAACGGGTAACCGCCCGAGGGCATGGAGCGTTCAAGCGCCAGGTCGCGGGTCTCGACCCGGTCGGCCGGCACAGTGACGTCGCCCCGTCCGTGGGGAAGGTGGAAGGTTTTCGGGTCAGGCTCCCCGAACGGGCCTTGGTTGACGGCGGTTTGGCCATCATCATCGCCCAGCG
>CALCPC010000274.1 GCA_937900975.1 uncultured Paracoccaceae bacterium | reverse complement strand
TCGATCCACTTGACCGGCTTACCGGTGACGATGGACGCCACGACCGAGCAGACATAGCCGGGATAGGCGCCCACCTTGTTGCCGAAGCCGCCGCCAATGTCGGGCGAGATCACGCGGATGTTGTGCTCTTCGATGCCGGAGATCAACGAGACGACCGTTCGGATCGCGTGCGGCGCCTGGAAGGTGCCATAGAGCGTCAGCTTGCCGTTCACCTTGTCCATCGAGGCGACGCAGCCGCAGGGTTCCAGGGGGCAGGGAGGCGGGCGGGGGGAGGACATCGTCTCTTCGGCGACGATATCGGCGTTCGCGAGCACCTCCGCGGTCGTTGGCTTGTCGCCCGCTTCCCAGGTGAAGATGTGGTTGGCGTGTTTGCGCGGCCCGTGCGCGCCATCGGGCAGGGTGCCGTCGGGGGCCACCAGATCCTCGCGCAGCACAACGTCGGATTTCAGCGCCTCAAACGGATCGACGAGGACGGGCAGCTCCTCATATTCAACCGTCACCGCCTCGATCCCGTCGGCGGCCGCGAACCGGTCTTCGGCGACGACGAAAGCGACCTCCTGGCCTTGGAACAGCACCTTGCCATCGGCCAGCACCATTTGTTTGTCGCCCGCAAGCGTCGGCATCCAGTGAAGCCCGAGCGGTTCCAGATCCTTGGCCGTCAGCACGGCAAGCACGCCCGGAACCTCCAACGCGGCGGCGGTGTCGATGCTGACAACCCGCGCATGTGCGTAAGGAGAGCGTACAAAATCGCCGAACAGCATCCCGTCGAGCTTTAGATCATCGACGTAATTTCCCTTGCCTTGGGTAAAGCGCGCGTCCTCGACGCGTTTGCGCGAACAGCCCAGCCCTTTTAGGTTGGCAACGCGGTCTTCGCGGGTATCGACCTCGTCCTTCATTCTGCGGCCTCCTTCGCGGCGCTCATCTCGGCGGCGGCGGCTTGGATGGATTTCACGATGTTTTGGTAGCCCGTGCAGCGGCAGATATTGCCGGCCATGCCAAAGCGGATTTCTTCCTCGGTCGGGTTCGGGATCTCTTCCAAAAGCTTGGTTGCCCGCGTGATCATCCCCGGCGTGCAATAGCCGCATTGAAGGCCGTGATGCTCTTTGAAAGCGACCTGCAGCGGGTGCAGATCGTCGGGCCCACCGATCCCTTCGATCGTCGTGATCTCGGCGCCATCGGCCTGGGCCACGAACAGGGTGCAGGCCTTCACCGATTTGCCGTTCAGCGTGACGGTACAGGCGCCGCAATGGGAGGTTTCGCACCCGATATGGGGCCCGGTGATGTTCAGCCGCTCACGCAGGGTATAGATCAAAAGCTCCCGCGGTTCGGCCAGAAATTCCTCTTCCCGGCCGTTCACTGTCAGTGTGTAGTGCTGTTTTTTCGGCATCGTATCCTCCCTTACGCCCGCGACCAGGCGCGTGCGATGGCGCGGCTTAGGATCACGCCGGCCACATGTTTTTTGAACGCGACGGGGCCGCGGTTGTCTTCGGTGGGGTCGATATCGGCCAGCATCGCGGCCACGGCCGTCTTGATCGCGGCATCGTCGACGCGCGTGCCCTCCAGCGCGGCGCCCGCAGCGGCCGAGAAGACCGGCGTGTCGCTGAGATTGGTCATCGCAATCGCCGCCGAGGCGCAGGTCTCGCCGGCCCGCACCATCTGGACAGCGGCGGCGGCGGTCGCGTAATCGCCGATCTTTCGCTTTTGCTTTTCATAGGCAAAGCCGCCCGTGGGACGCGGGATCGAGACGGCTGTCAACACTTCGTCATCGGCGCGCGCGGTCATATAGGCCGCCTCGTAGAACGCCCGCGCCGGAACGTCGCGGGACCCCTCGGGCCCGACCAGACTGAAGGTCGCGTCAAGGCACTGCATCAGGCCCGGCATGTCGTTGCCCGGATCGCCGTTGGCCACGTTGCCCCCGACGGTTCCCATCGACCGGACCTGGGGATCGGCGATTTGCAGCGCGGCTTCCCGCAGGATCGGCGCAGCCGTCGCGAGGCCAGTGTGATCGATGATATCGGCCTGTGTTACCAAAGCGCCCAAACGCACGCTTTCGGCGCCAATCTCGATGTCCGAAAGGCCGCCCACATCCTGCAGGTCGATCAGATGCTGAACATCCGCCATGCGCAGTTTCATCATTGGGATCAGGCTGTGACCGCCGGCGATGACCCTTGCGTCATCGCCATGCGTGTCGAGCAAGGCAAGGACACCGGCCATGTCCTTGGGTCTGTAATAGTCGAATGCGGCTGGAATCATCTGGCGCGCCTCCCTGTTCATGGATTTTTTTGAGCGCAACACCTGCCCGGAGCGGCACGGCTTGGCTTCAAAAAATCAATGATAAACAGGTCTTTTGCACGAAATGCGCCTCAGCCCGCACGAAGTGCGCCCGCCTTCGGCGCCAAAGCGTCCTGGATGGTTTTGAGCTTTGACCGGCTCACCGGGGCGGGCGGCAGATCCGCGCCATCAAAGACGCAGCGGCCCTTATCCTTGGTCCGCTCGAACCGCGCGACGCGGGCGGGGTTCACAAGATAGCTGCGGTGGGTTTGCAGAAACCCCACCGGCACCAGCCGCTTGGCAGCCTCGGTCACCGGCCAGACGCAGAAAAAACGCTCACGCTCGGTATAGACTTGGGTGTAATGCCCATCGGCGCGGACAAAGGTCACGTCTTGGGCTGCGATAAAGACCTTGCCGCCATCGCGCTCACACGGGATTTGCAAGGGGGGCGGGGCGCCGACGGGGCCGTCTTGCGGTGCCGGGGCGGGGGCCGCGGGCCGGGGCAGGTAGGTGACGCTGACCCAAAGACAGGCGCCGAAGATCACAAAGCTGAAGACGATCACGCCCAAAGCCAAGGTTTCGTTGCTGATCGATGGGCCAAACTCCACCCCCTCGGTCACCGGGACGAACCGGGTTCCGGCCATCGCCAGAAAATGGACCGAGCAGACGGCCGCCGCAAAACAGAGCGTGCCGAGAACGATGTTTTTCTTGGTCCGCCGCCCATAGGCAACGCCGAAGGCCACGATGCACAGGCCAACCGCAACGACGGAGGAGCCGACGACGCCCGCGGGCGTGTAGATGGCGCGGCAAAGCTCTAACCCCGCCATGCCGATGTAATGCATGACCAGAACGCCGATGCCGACAATCCCGCCCGCAAGCGCGATGGTCGCTCGCGTCCGCTCGGCAAAATGCAGAAGGATCAGCGCCGCGCCAACGATCAAGCTCGCCGCCAAAGCCGAGACCAGCGTGATCGCCGCGTCATAGTAAAACAGGATCGGCAGTTGCAGCCCCAGCATCGCAACGAAATGCATGGCCCAGATCCCGCCGCCCAGCGCCACAGCGCCAAGCGCGATGGAGGCCTTTTTTTCGGTCACCGGCTTCAGCGCAAGATCGCGGGTCATCGAAAGCCCGGTGAACCCTGCCACCAGGGCGACAAAGCAGGACATGAACACCAGAAAACCGTTATGGCTGACGGCTAGAAACTCCATACCGAGAGAGTGAACAAAAAGCGGGCATTTGGCAAACCTCTTCGCGGGGCCTTTGCGCGGCCAAGCAAGACAGGCCAGGCGTCGACGCGGGCGGTGTCGCACCCATATCAGAGCAGAAATGGGCGTAGGGAGATTGCGATGCGAACCTGGACCGAGATGCGCACGGCCCTTCTGGTCGCGCAAACCGGCACGGTAACCCAAGCGTCAAAACAGCTTGGCCTCCACCGCGCGACGGTCAATCGGCACATCGATTTTCTCGAAAGCCAGCTTGGCGTTCGGCTGTTCATCCGTCATCGCCAGGGCTACCAGTTGACCGACGCGGGCGTTGAGTTTTTGACCGTCGCTGGCCGCGCCTACGATATGCTCGACGATTTTGCGGGCCGTGCCCGGGTCAGCGCGTCGGAGTTGAGCGGTGAGGTGATCGTCACCACGCTTTTTCCGATCTCCAGCCTGATCATGCCCGCTTTGGTCGCGTTTCGCCGCCAGAACCCGGCCACGCGGGTGGCGCTGAAAGCCGACGATGCGCTTTTTAAGCTTGAGCATGCCGACGCCCATGTCGCCATTCGTGTCGGGACCAAGCCCGCAGAGGACGACTATGTCGTGCAGCCCTATTTCACGCTCGCCTTCGGCCTTTTCGCGCATGAGGACTACATCGCCCGGCAGGGCGCGCCTGCGGGATTTGAGGATCTGGCCCGGCATGAGTTTGTCGGTGCTCTGAGCCCCGGTTCAAGCGCCCCGTTTCGAAAATGGTTGCTGGCGCACGTCCCGCCAGAGCGGATCGTGCTTTACATGACGAACGCCTTCTCTGCGGATCAGGCGATCTGTGCCGGGGCCGGGATCGGGTTCGCGCCAATCGCCCTTGCCGCCCGAAATCCGGCGTTGCGCCAAGTTGTCGAACCAAAGGACCATTGGCGCGTCCCTGTCTGGTTGGTCAGCCATGTCGATATGCACCGGACCGAAAAGGTTCAGGCGATGCTGGGCGCGTTAAAGGCGCTGGAGACGGGCATTCCCTAAGCCCGCCCTGCGCCCCGCCCCAGGGCGTTTTCCGTTCACAGGAGGTCAGCCTTCATCGGAAAACGCGTTCAAGATCATCAGGATACTGATCTTGAGGCAGCGATGTCTGATCCAGTGTGAACGGAAATTGCTCTAGCCCGGGGGCCGAAACGGGCGTGCTGAGATCCAGGGCTGCGGCGGGGCGTCTGCGGGGCGGTCGAACAGGTGCCCCGGCCGGTTGCCGGCAAGGTCCTCCAGCCGCGCGTCGACCGCCAGCGTGTAGGCCGCCGGGGCCCAAGGCTCGGCCGGTGTGAAATGCCAGGACCGCTCCCCCGGACCCAGTGCCAGCGCGCCCCGGACTGTGGCGCCTTCGGCGGTTTTGACGCGCAGCCGGTAGGCCAGCGACAGGTGGTCATGGGCGCTGCCAAGCGCGACGATCAGCGGCGCGGTGGTCCCCGCATCGGGGACCGTCATGACCCAAGAGCCCGGCGCCGGCGGTTCCCCATCCGCTTCGCCCACTGTGAACCGATGCGACAGGCGCTGGCCGAGCGGGCACCCGTTCCGGTCCAGCACGGTGTCCGAAACCTCCAGCGTGTAGCCCGCCCCGACGACCAACGCGCGGCCAAGCGCCTCATGCGCCAATAACCCCGTTTTCACCCGACCGGGATCAAGAAGCAGCGTCAGCCGCCGGCGGTCGGGGGACCAGAGATCCTGGCGGGTTTCAAGGAATACCCCCGGCACCGGCGTGCCGCTTGCATCCAGCACCGCCACATCCCGGACGCCCGCCTCCATCGACATCGGACGCGGGAAATAGACATACATCCGCAGAAGATTGGCGGGCAAGACGCGCGCGGTCGGATAAACCTCCGCCTCCGATGCCGGCGGGCAGACCGCCAGCGCGGCGCCCGCCGCCCAAAGGGGGGCGAGTGCCAGGATCAGGGCGCGCCGCATCACTGGCGGATCTGCCCGGGGAAGCCTTCGTCGGCCTTCAGCATGTTTTGGAACATGCGAAGACCGTCCGACGCTTCGCCGCTGGCATAGGCGTAGTCGGGAAAATTGTACTCACTGATAAAGTCGCTGAGGCGGAAAAACGCGCCCTTGCGAAACGACACCAGCTCCATCGCGCCGGTGTCGAGATCGCGGCGCAGGCCCAGCAGAAACTGCGCGTCCTGATCCGCGACATGCACGACACCCGACAGCGGTAGCGGCACCGTGGTGACACCGGACGTGGCGCCGAGATAGGGCACAGGCTCGGTCAGACCGGGGGCGGCAGCGGCCGTGGCAAGCTCGCCGAGCGCGATCAAGTCGGCATCCATCTCTCGGTTCACGACAAGCACGTAATTGTCGACGCCGCCTTGCCGGTTGCCCACGGCAAACGGCACGACATCCAGCGGGGTGTTGCCATAGCCAAGTTCGGCAACGGTCTTGCCAAAGACATGCGCGCCGTCCGTCAGGCTGTCCACCGGCACCGTCACCAAGGGCGTGCAGGTGTAGGCGGCAACGACGGTGGGCGCGCCGTCAAGCTCCACCACCGTCATTGCGCGGATCGGCGCGCGGGTTTCGTTTTGGTCATGGGCCGCGTGATACATCTCGATGCTGGTAGAGCCGGCCGACCCGTCGAAGGGATAAGGGACGCGGCGCAGCGTCGAGGCAAACTCCCCGGTTGAGATCCCGGCGACGAAAAGCTCCCCATCGACATAATCGAGATCCGTGACCGTCAGCGACGGCGCAGGGATGTCGCGCCAAAACGACACCGCCGGATCGGGCCCGTCGTCGATGCTGAATTGCGACGCTTCCAACGCGGCAAGGTCAAGGTCGCTGACACCGCCATCGGGTGTGATCACGGCGACCTTGTGGGCAAGCTCCCCCGCGACCGTGGCGGTCAGCGAGACATAGGCCGCGCGCGTGACCGGGTGCACGGCCAGATCGCTGTAGACGATCCGCCCCGTCGCGCCGATGGCCTCGGCCACCAGCGCGTCCACGTCGAGAAGGTTGAAGGCCGTGTCCTGCTCTGGCGGCGTGCCCCCTGCGGGCAGCGTATAGGCATGGATCGCCCCGCTGGCCGCGTCGGCCAGGAAAAGCGTGTTGTCGGGTCCGAATTCCAAGATGCCGGACGACCGGGGCAGATCCGCCTGCGCCATGCCGGCGCCCAAAAGGAGACAGGCAAGTGAACAAGTTTGACGAAAGGTGACCATGACCGAGCTCCCGCGTTCAGTTCGATAAGACATGTTTGGGTTTTTGGTGGGGAAAGCGTGCGCTGCGGCCGACGGCCTGGCAACAGATCGAAGCGCGCATAAGGTGCGCAAAACTGCGCGTTTACAGCTTACCCCTGTGCGCGGTCCTCTGACTGCGGCGGCGATCCTGCCGTCTGCTTGACAGTCTTGAGAAAAAGGGAACTGCAGCCATGGGTACCTTTGCAAACGTCAACGTTTTGTCTGTGTTGTCTGTCCTACCGGCCTTCGCCCTGCTGATCGGTGTCGCGATGCCGGCGGTTGCGGATGATACCGAGAGTGATTGGGTAGAGTTTTCATACGAACCCTATCCGCTTGCCCGCATATCGGAGGATGTCGGGCGCTACCCCGAGGGGGTTCCCGCAAGTCTTCGGGTCAGCCGGCATGGAGAGATTGAGCATTTGGGGGGCGGCGTTTTCGGCACGCATTGGTTCGTCGATGCCGGCGGGCCGGTCTGGCACTTCGTCACCGCCGGGTCGCCCGATGACGATGTTGTCCTGATGGTCCATGGGTATCCCGATACCTGGTGGGCCAACGCGGAGGTCATGGCGCTGTTGGCCGATGACTATTACGTCATCGCGGTCGATGTGCTGGGATATGGGCAGTCCGACAAAGGGCCCGAGATCGATGTCAGCTATGCCGGTTCGGCGGCCAGTCTGAAAAACCTGCTCGACGTGATCGGCGTCGAGACGTTCAATCTGATCAGCCACGACCGCGGCACCATCGTCAGCGAAAACTTGATCGCTTTGGACGGTATGAGCGCGCGGATCACGGGCTATGTCCGCATGCAGCAGTCCTTCGATCAGCCCCACGGACTGCCCCGCCCGCCCCCCACGCGGCGAGGAGCACCATGGAGTTTCAAAGCCAGGAGGGTTTGGCCCGCGCGGCCTACGCGGGCGATTATGGCTCGGTCCAGTTTCCAGAACGGTTTTTACAGCGTTTGGATTGGGAGTTTGGCTTTGAAGGGACGGCCGCGGCCGCGGCCCGCACGTTCCAGGGCACCAGTTTCGATATCGAGCAGGAGTTTCGCATGGCCAATGTGATCCCGAAACTGACCATGCCGGTCCTTCTGATCCAGGGCGACCGGGATCCTGGGCAAAAGCCACAGGAATACATGACCTCCGCCGATCTTTTGCCCGCTGGTCGCGTGGCAATCGTGAACACCGACCACTTTATCCACGCCGAAGATCCGCATCTTGTGGCAGATCTCGCGCGGGAGCTTTTTGAGAACGGCAATGCGAACCGGCCCAATATGGTGTTCGCGCATCCCGTCAGTTTTCAATATCCGGTCAAGGATTAAGCGGCTTAGGGTTGCATGTCGGGGGCGGCACGCTGTATCTGCGCCGCCCTTGACCCAAGCCCAAAGGGCGCCGCGCGCCCTGGCGCGCCGGGTCTAAAAGCTTTCCGGCATCACCTGTTTGGGAAGCCAAAGGACAATCTCGGGGAAGGCGGCCAGCAAAAGCAGGATCGCCAGCATCGGCGCCAGGATGATGGCAACCTCTTTGAGGACCTGCACCACGTTCAGCCCGCCGATCGCGGCCGAGATGAGAAGGCAAAGACCGTAGGGCGGCGTCACCAGGCCGAAGGCCAGGGCGACAATCCCGATAATCGCGAACGCAATCGGGTCGATATTGCCCGCCGCCGCCACCGGCATCAGAACCGTTCCGAGGATAATGATCGTCGGGATGGCATCGATGAAAAGCCCGAAGATCAGAAAGAGAAGCGCTATAACAAGGGCGGTGCCGAAGGGCCCAAACTCCCACGCGGTGATCAGCGCCACGATCAGTCTTGGCGCATTGTAAAACGACAAAAGCCATCCGAAGGCCGAGGCCGTCCCAATGGCGAAAAGCGAGATCGCAGCGAAACGGGCCGTGTCGTAGAGGATAAAGCCAAGGTCCCGGGGGCGCACGGTTCGGTAGACGACCATGCCGAGAAAAAGCGCGTATCCCGCGGCGATGATCGCGCTTTCGGTCGGCGTCACGATGCCGCCGACGATGCCACCGATCACGAAAATCGGTGTCAGAAGCGCCAGTGCAGCCCCTTTCCACGCGTCCCAGACCGCCGCCCAGTCCGGTGAGGCCGTGATGGGATAGCCGCGGACCTTGGCAAACCCGTAGACCGTCGCCATCAGCGCAAGCCCGATCATCAGCCCCGGCACCGCACCGCCCAAAAACAACGCGCCCACAGACACCTGCATCACGCCGCCCCAGACAATCATCAGGATCGAGGGCGGGATAATGACCCCCATCACCGAAGAACAGGCGGTGATCGCAACGGCAAAGCGGGTATCGTAGCCCTCCTTCTGCATCGCCGGGATCAGGATCTTGCCGATGCCCGCAGCATCGGCGGTGGAGGAGCCAGAGATGCCCGCGAACAGCATCGAGACCGCGACATTCACATGCCCCAAACCCCCCGGCAACCAGCCGGTCAAAACCCGCGCCAGCGCGATCAGCCGGTCCGTCACTTTGCCAGAGTTCATCAGGTTCGCGGCCAACAGAAAGAACGGGACTGCAAGGAGGATAAAGGAGTTGTAGGATTGAAACATGCGGTCGAGCACGATGAAGGGCGTCAGCCGCAGTTCCAACAAAACGACGGGGATGGTCGCCAGCCCTAGCGCGAAGGCAACCGGGATGCGCAGAAAGATCAGCAGCAGAAAACAGCCCACAAGCAGGCCGCTGGCCGTGGCGGTTCCAAGTATCATGATATCCCGCTTTTGGTTTTGCGAAACGCCGCGACGTCTTCGCAGAGCCGGTATCCCGCCAGCACACACCAGATGGCGCCCGCGATGGGCACCGAGACATGTGTGATCACCAAGTTCGCCCGCATCATGACAGAGCGCTGCGTGGCCCCAAACTCCGCATACTCGATCCCATAGATCAGAAACAGAAGGCCGAACCCGGCGATGGCGACATGGACCAGGCCGTTTTGCAGCAGCTTTAAGAGGGGCGCTGTGGCATCGGGGGTGACGCGGACGTCGAAATGCGTTCCGTCCCAAACCGCAACCATCGATCCGATCATCACGATCCAGACAAAGATGAAAGTCGCCAGTTCCTCGGTCCAAAGGTAGGTCGGGATCAGGCCGGTGTAGCGCGACACGACCTGCATCGCGACCGGAATGGCGAGCGCGCCCATCAGAAGGCCGAGAAGGACACGCAAGCCGCGGCAAAAGTTATCCAAGATGCGACCGACCACGGTGGTTGCCTCCCCAAGCGATGGAACGCTTCACAACGCAAGCCCGGGCGGCGCGGTTGGCGCGCCGCCCGGGGCGGGATTACATCCCGCGGATGTTTTCCAGAAGCTCGGTCGCGCCAAGCTCTGCCGCGTAGGCGTCCTGCACCGGGCGGACCAGGTCCAGCATCTTTTCGCGGCCCGCGAAGTCATGCACCTCGATCTGGCCCGCATCGGCCATGGCTTGCAGCTTTTCACCGTCCTGGCTGCTTTCCAGCGCCCGGCCGAAGGCACCAGCCTCGGCGCCCGCGGCCATAATCGCCGCCTGCAGATCCGCCGGAAGACCGTCGAAGGTTTTGGCCGAGATCACGATCGGGCGCACCGTGATGGTGTGTTGGGTCAGAGAGATATGCGGCGCGACCTCATAGAATTTGAGGTTCTGGATCGAGGCTGCCTCATTCTCGAACCCCGCGATCACGCCGGTCTGGATCGCGTTATAGACCTCGTTATAAGCAATGGCCGACGGCGCGGCGCCCACGGCAGAGAAGGTCTGCGCCTGGATCGGCGCGCCCATCACGCGCATCCGGTGGCCGGCAAGCTCCTCCATCGATGTCACGGGCTCGGCCGAGGCCAAGTTGCGCACGCCGCCGCCGTGATAGCCAACGATCACGATCCCCGCCTTTTCGCGCAGGTCATCCTCAAGCGGTTTGAGCGCGTCAGAGGAGAGCACCGCATTCCAATGATCGAGATCGCGGAACAAAAACGGCATGTCCATCAGCGGGATCGACTCTGAGAACACCGCCATGTTCGAGGGCGCGAGGATCGTATAATCGACCGCGACACCTTGGGTGAGATACGTGACATAGTCGGACTCGACCCCAAGCTCGCCGTTGAGGCGCAGATCGAAGGTGACGTCGCCCGCGTATTTTTCGCCGACCAGCCGCTCGAACTCTCGCAGGGTTTTGGTGAAGGCATGCTCTTCATCGAACATGCTGGCGCCGCGCAGTGTGGTTTGCGCATCAACGGCTGACACGCTTGCGAAGACAAGTGCGGCCGCGCCGATGGCTGTGGCTGAGACTTTAAGCATTGGATCCTCCCGGTTCCGGTTCGGTTATGGTCAGGGCGCTTTGGCCCCTTGGGCTGGACTGGCCGGCGCTACGAGAACGCGACGCCGCCGTTCACATCGATGCAGGCGCCGTTGATGAAACCGGCGCTGTCGGTTGCCAAAAACGCAACCAGCGCCCCGATCTCGGCGGGATCGCCCTCGCGTTTTAGCGGGGTTGAGGCGGCGACTTTGCTGCGCACCGCGTCATCGGTGAAGACGTTGTGAAAATCCGTGTCGATCATGCCGGGGCAAAGCGCGTTGACGCGGATCGCTGGGCCAAGCTCTTTGGCCAAGCCGCGTGTCATCGTCATGACAGCGCCCTTTGCAGTCGCATAGGCGACTGCCCCGGGTCCGCCGCCATCGCGCCCCGCCAGGCTTGCCAGGTTCACGATGCTGGCGTTTCGGCGCATATGCGGCAGGCAGGCTTTGGTCATCGTGAACACAGAGGTGACATTGAGGTCCATCACCCCCTGCCAATGCGCCAAATCCATATCGGCGATGGTCTTGCGCGCAACCAGCCCGCCCGTGTTGTTGACCAGCACATCAACGC
>CALCPC010000273.1 GCA_937900975.1 uncultured Paracoccaceae bacterium | reverse complement strand
AATGGCGCTACAAAAAGAACCACACACAGCTTGAACAGGAACTGAAACGGCTCATAAGGGTGGATCGGAAAAACTCCTAGTCTTAAGCCTCAAAGATTTCAGGCAACCTGAGAGGATCCCGGTTTTTCACGTAACGCTTTCGGCTGTGCCGCTGCTACCCGATCTGGCCCCGGATGCCGCCGGTTTGCCCGCGGTCCCGCAAAATATGGTCAAGAAGCACAGCCGCCATCATCGCCTCCCCCACCGGGACCGCGCGGATGCCGACGCAGGGATCGTGACGGCCTTTGGTGACAATCTCGGCGTCCAGGCCCGACTTCGTGATCGTCGCGCGCGGCGTGAGGATTGAGGATGTGGGCTTGACGGCGAACCGCACGACGATGTCCTGACCGGTCGAAATCCCGCCAAGGATGCCACCGGCATGGTTGGCCGAAAACGCTGGACCATCGGGCGCCATCGCAATCTCATCGGCGTTTTCGCTGCCGGTCAGCGCGGCGGCCGCCATGCCAGCGCCGATCTCGACCCCTTTCACCGCATTGATCGACATCATCGCTGCCGCAAGATCGGTGTCGAGCTTGCCGTAAATCGGCGCGCCCAGACCGGGCGGCGCGTGCGCGGCGCGGATCTCGATCACCGCGCCGACGCTTTCGCCGGATTTGCGCAAACCGTCGAGGTAATCGGCCCACGCGACAGCCGCCTCGGCGTCGGGAACCCAAAACGGGTTTTTTTCGAGCTCCGTCGCATCGAAACGAGCGGGGGCGATGCCGTGAGGACCCATCTGCACCATATACCCGGTGATCCGAAGGTCGGGCACCAGCGCGGTCAACGCTGCCCGCGCGACACCGCCTGCGGCGACCCGTGCCGCGGTTTCGCGCGCCGACGCACGGCCGCCGCCGCGCGGATCGCGGACGCCGTATTTCTGCCAATAGCTGATGTCGGCGTGGCCTGGACGGAACTTTTCGGCAATGTCCGAATAGTCTTTGGACCGCTGGTCGGTGTTCTGGATCGACAACTGGATCGGTGTGCCCGTCGTTTGGCCCTCGTAAACGCCGGACAGAATCTCAACCGTATCCGGCTCCCGCCGCTGGGTTGTGTAGCGCGATTGCCCCGGTTTGCGGCGGTCTAGCCAGTGTTGCAGCATCGCGGCGTCAAGCGGCACGCGCGGCGGGCAGCCGTCGATCACACAGCCAAGCGCGGGCCCGTGGCTTTCCCCCCAGGTGGTGACGCGGAAGAGGTGGCCGTAGGTGTTAAAACTCATTGCAGGTCCTTTCGAGACCGAGCCGTAGCCCCAGGACCGCGCAAAGGAAACCCCGCCGCTCAGCCACCCCAGGGGGAGATCGGGGTGGGTGGGTGGGCGATCTCCCCCAGGGGTGGCAGAGCGGCGGGCTCAGCGCCGTCCCGC
>CALCPC010000272.1 GCA_937900975.1 uncultured Paracoccaceae bacterium | reverse complement strand
GCCCTTACCGATGCCGTCATTGGTTCAGTGCCCGATAGATTTCCTCGGCGTTGTCGATGCCCCGCGCTGCGTATTCTTCATAGATTTGGGCCATGCCCTCAGCGGCGGCGGCCTCCATCTTTGCGCGCTCGGCGTCGGAGGCGACGATCCACTCGACCTTCAGCGCGCCGGCGGCGATCTGCTCGGCGACCCAGTCTATGGCGAGGTTGTCGGCATGGTCGAAGGACTTCGCAAGCTCCATCGACATGGGCAGGCCGGCAAGCTCATCCAAGATCGCGCGGTGCTCTTCCGACAGGCCTTGGTACCGCTCCAAATTCATCACAACGAAGGTTACGTTGAACGTCGCGGGCGTGTTGACGATGGCATAGTCGGCAACCGCATCGAGGTGCCAAGGCGGCAGCAGGTTGTTGATGGTCGAGACCGCGGCATCGATGGTACCGGTGCTGAGCGCCGTGTAATGGTCGGTTGGCGGCAGCGCGACGGGCACGGCGCCCATGCCTTGGATCACCGGTGTGGTCATGGCCGCGAAGGGCACGATCTTGGCGCCCTGCATCCCCTCCATGGTCGACACGTCCTTGGTGGAGACCAGCATGGCGCCGGCGGGATTGCCGAGGGCCAGCACCTTCACCGCCGACCATTCATCGGCCATGTAGGTGTCGAAAACACGCCATAGACGCTGGGTCGAGTCGACGGCGTTCAGGGCCTTGCCGGGCGGGATTGCCAGCATGGTTTTGGGAAACAAAGTCGGGGTCAGGGCCGCCACGCCAAAGGTGATGTCGGCGACGCCCTCCACCGCGCGTTTGTATTGCTGCACCGGGCCCGCGCCAAGCTGACCAGCGGGATAAAGCTTCATGGTCAACGTGCCGCCCGACCGCTCCTCGATCTCGCGGCCGAACCAGGCGAACATGCCCGTTACCGTCTCATGGCTTGGGGGGACAAAGGTTGCGACGGACAGTTCCTCAGCCTCCGCAACGGATGCGATGGCAAGCGCCAGGACGGATGCGCGCAGTATCTTTAGCATTGAATGCCCCCCCTTAGCGATTGATTGCGTTGTAGATTTCTTCGGCGTTATCGATGCCGCGGCTGGCATAATCGGCGAAGATCGCCTGCATGCCCTCTGCCACGGCCGCGTCCATCCGCGCCCGCTCCTCGGCCGAGACCTCGACAAGGGTATAGCCTTTGCCCTCGGTCGACTGCATGACGGCAAGCGATTTCGCATCCGCGCCGTCAAAGCTTTCGGCCAGTTTCATCGACGCGGCCTCGCCAGACAGCGCATCGATGATCGAACGGTGTTCGTCGGAGAGCCCCTGATACCGCTCTTTATTCATCACAACGAAAATTACCGCATGTTGAACCGGGACGTTGACGGTGAAATGCGAAGCGACGTCCCAGAAATTCCAGGGCGGTGTCATGTTGTTGTAGGTCGCATAAGCGCCGTCGATGGTTCCCGTCGACAGCCCCGTATACATTTCGGTGACCGGCATTTGGACCGGAACGGCGCCCATCGCCTCGATGATTGGCGTCGTCAGCGCCGCATAGGGCACCACCTTCGCACCGCTCATCGCCTCCAACGTGGACATGTCCCGGGTCGATGCGATGCCGATCCCAGCGGCGGTGCTAAGCGCGATGACTTTCACGTCCTCATACTCATCGGCGAGGTAGTCGTCGAAAACGGCCATCAGGCGGGTCGTCGCCTCGGCGGAGGATGCAGCCTTGCCCGGTGGAATGGCGAGCATGGTTTTGGGGAAGATCGCAGGCGTGTAGGCCGAAACGCCAAAGGTGATGTCGGCCACGCCCTCAACGGCGCGTTTGAATTGCTGCACAGGCCCCGCGCCAAGCTGCCCCGCTGGGAAAAGCTGCATGCTCAGCGTTCCGCCGGACCGCGCCTCAAGCTCTTCCGCGAACCACGAGAAAAGCACGGTGTTGGTGTGGTGCTGCGGCGGCACGAAGGTCGCGACGGTCAGCTTCTCGGCCGCGGCGATGGCCGGCATAGCCGCAATGACGGTTGACAGCACAAAAGCGCGCGCGGTTGCAGATAGCGCCATAGTATCCTCCCTAAGCATGCCTGGACGGAGAGAGCCTTTTGGGATCCCAAGTCGAGAGCAATTCGCCAATTTGCAGCGATTCTTATCGTTCTGCCCTCAGGAAACCTCAAAACGGGATCCCAAATCAAGGAAAAATCGCTGCACCTTTGCCAATCGCCAAAATCGGCTTGACTTTGGGATCCCAAAACCGAGGTGTGACGCCATGCAGTCGATCGATACGGAAATCGCGGCGAAGATCCGCACCGACATAATCCACGGCGTCTATGCCAAGGGGACGCGCCTGTCGGAGGCTGGGCTGTGCGAGGCGCATCAGGTTTCGCGCACACCCGTCCGCCTTGCGCTGCGGCTGTTGGAACGGGAGGGTGTTATCCGGCGCGGGGGCGGGCGCGGCTATATCATTCAAAGCCCGACCAGCGCCGACATAAAACAAGCCGTTCAAGTGCGCGGCCATCTGGAAAGCCTGGCCGCCCGACTGATGGCCCAAGCGCCGGACCGCCACGCGCGCCTGCCCGATATGGCGGCAGCGATCGACACAATCGAACGGGCCGTGGATGAGGGGCGCCTGGACGTCGACGTCATCCGCCGCATGCACAGCGCCAATCGGACGTTCCATCAAATGATGCTTCAGGGCTGCGGCAACGCCTATGTCGGCTTCACCTGTCGACAAATCAGCCATCTGCCGATGCTAAGCGTGGGCTCGATGGTGTTCGAAAGATCGGTCCAAGACACGAAAGAACAGCTAGAGCGGGGTCTCTTCCGTCTGCGGCTTGGCAATGCGCAGCACCGCGTGATCTACGATGCCATCGCCGCCGGCGATGCCGTGCGGGCCGAGGGGATGATGCGCGAGCATGCCAACACGATGATCGAATATATCGAAACGTTCGAAAAGCGCGACGGCACGCTGACGGTGGCCGATCTGGTCGCCTATGCGGCGACGGGCGACGGCGCCCTTGAGGATTAGCGCACACCCCGCGCTGCAGGGGCCCCGCACCATCGATGCGCTGGGGCCTTCGGGGGTGCGGGACCGGGGTTATCCGCCCCGGCCGCGGGCCGCGACCGCGCGCAGACACTCAACGAAAACGCCGCGCTCCGACCTGATGGGCGCGGACTGAAGCTGGCTGATCCCAACCGGCCCGGACAACAGCGGAGAGTTCAGGTCAACCGAAACAA
>CALCPC010000271.1 GCA_937900975.1 uncultured Paracoccaceae bacterium | reverse complement strand
AAAGCTGACTGGGCAAAACACCGTTTCTGAGCAGGCAACGCCTGGCGCGATTTCGGTTTCTCGCGGCTAAAAATCGCAGTACCGTCGCGCCGCAGCAGGAGGTTTTGCCCATGATCACGCCCCCCTATCTCTTGTTTCTTGGCGATGCGCCCGACCCGCTGGCGGCCAAGGTCGCGCAAGGGATCCGCGATTGGAACCCTGAGGCCGCGCGGGGGCAATTGCGGTTGCCCGGATGCCGGGCCGATATGGGGCTGCCCGATCTAACGCCGGCAGAGGCTGTTGCGGCCGGCGCAAAGACGCTGGTGATCGGCGTGGCCAACCGCGGCGGCACGATCTCGGCGGCGTGGAAATCCGTGCTGGTGGAGGCCTTGGCCGCCGGGCTTGACCTGGCCTCGGGCCTGCACAACCTGCTTCGCGATGAGCCAGAGCTTGTCGCCGCGGCAGAACGCCATGGCCGCGCCTTGCACGATGTGCGGGTGCCAACTGTCGCCTATCCCATTGCAAACGGCAAACCGCGCACGGGCAAACGCTGTCTTGCCATCGGGACAGATTGTTCCATCGGCAAGATGTATACGGCGCTGGCGATGGCGCGGGACATGGCCGCGCGGAACATGAAGGCAAGCTTTCGCGCGACCGGCCAGACCGGTATTCTGATCACCGGCGATGGTGTTCCGCTTGACGCCGTGGTCGCCGATTTCATGGCCGGCGCGATCGAGCATCTGACCCCGGACAACGATCCGGATCATTGGGATTTGATCGAGGGGCAGGGCAGCCTGTTTCATGCCTCCTATTCGGGCGTGACGCTGGCCTTGATCCATGGTGGCCAGCCCGATGCGCTGATCCTGTGTCACGAACCGACACGCCGGCACATGCGCGGTCTGCCCGACTACAAGCTGCCATCGCTGGAAGCGTTGCGCGATCTGGGTCTGACGATGGCGCGGGTGGTTAACGCGGGCGTCGCGGTCGTTGGGATTTCGGTCAATACGGCGGCGCTGCATGAAGAGGCCGCGCTTGAATACCTCGCCGCGACCGAGGCGCGGATGGGGTTGCCGACGGTCGATCCGTTTCGCCAGGGCGCCGGCCGCCTGATCGACGCGCTGCCGGTATGAGCGACGGGCTGCGTGTCCAACAGGACCGGTTTGCGCTGCGCGAGGTTTTTGCCATCGCGCGCGGCGCCCGGACCCATGCGGACGTTCTGACCGTTCACATCACGCGTGGCGGTCACAGCGGACGGGGGGAATGCGTTCCTTACGCCCGGTATGGCGAGACGTTGGAGACTGTGCGCGCCGCGATCGAGGCTGTGCCCGCCGAC
>CALCPC010000270.1 GCA_937900975.1 uncultured Paracoccaceae bacterium | reverse complement strand
CGCCGCATCCAGCCGCCCTTCCAGACGCTCTTGCATCCTCTCCAAAAGCGCCGGCACGCCTGCGCCTGTAAGACCCGAAACCGACAGGCCCGGACCCTGCGCCAAATCTGCCTTTGCCGTCACAACCAGATCTTGTGGTTCCGGCGCCATCACCGGCGCTATGTCGCTCTCAACCAAAAAGACGCGCAAATCGGCCTGCGCGGCACGATCCCGGGCGCGCTGGACGCCAAGCGCCTCAACCCGGTCATCCGTGTCCCGCACCCCCGCGGTATCCACCAACGTCACGGGGAGCCCGCCAAGATCGATGTGAACTTCCAGCACATCCCGCGTTGTGCCCGGAATGTCGCTTGTCAACGCCACGTCGCGCGCGGTAATGGCGTTCAGAAGCGTTGACTTGCCGACATTCGGACGCCCAACGATGGCCACAACAAACCCGTCCCGGATCTGCTCGGCGGCCCCGATCCCGGCAATCTCCGCTGCTATATCCTGCCGCACCGGTGACAGGGCTGCCTGGGCCTCGGCCACCACGCTGTCCGGCACATCCTCATCCGCGAAATCCAGCGATGCCTCCAAAAGCGCCGCGGCGCGGAGCAATCCAGCCCGCCAGCGATCCGCCTTTTTGGACAAGGCGCCATCCAACCCCGACGCTGCCTGCTGTCTCTGACGCTCTGTCTGGGCGCTTAAAAGATCGGCAAGCGCTGCGACCTGTGGCAGATCCATCCGCCCGTGATGAAGCACCCGGCGCGTGAACTCCCCCGGTTCTGCGGGGCGCAAGTCTGGCTCGGACGCCAAGGCCGCCAACACCGCGCGGACAACGGCGCGACTGCCGTGCAACTGTAGCTCTCCCACCGCCTCCCCGGTAAAGCTTTGCCCTTCCTCAAAAAAAAGAACCAAGCCCCGGTCGAGCACTGCGCCGGTTCCGGGGTGCCGAACGGCGGTGAAAACGGCCCGCCGGGGGGCTGGGCACGCGCCTGTCAGGCGTTGGAGCGTTGCGGAAACCTGCGGTCCGGAGAGCCGGATGACCGAGATCCCAGCCCTTCCCGGCGCCGTCGCCTCCGCGAAGATGGTCTCCCCGGCCATGGCTCCCGACGGTTAGCTGTTCATCGAATCGAAGAATTCTTCGTTCGATTTGGTCTGCTTCAGCTTTGCCAACAGGAATTCAATCGCGTCAGTTGTGCCCATCGGGTTCAAAATCCGGCGCAGCACAAACATTTTGGTCAGATCCGCCTTGCCGACCAAAAGATCCTCTTTCCGGGTGCCGGATTTCAGGATGTCGATCGCCGGGAACACCCGCTTATCGGCGATTTTCCGATCGAGCACGATCTCAGAGTTACCGGTGCCCTTGAACTCCTCGAAAATCACTTCGTCCATGCGACTGCCCGTGTCGATCAGCGCGGTCGCGATGATCGTCAGGCTGCCGCCTTCCTCGATGTTCCGCGCGGCCCCGAAAAAGCGCTTGGGCCGCTGCAGCGCATTGGCGTCGACGCCGCCGGTGAGAACCTTGCCCGAAGACGGCACGACCGTGTTGAAGGCACGGCCAAGCCGAGTGATCGAATCGAGAAGGATGACGACGTCGCGCTTGTGCTCGACCAACCGTTTTGCCTTTTCGATTACCATTTCGGACACGGCGACATGGCGCGTCGCAGGCTCATCGAAGGTGGAGGACACAACCTCCCCCCGGACAGAGCGTTGCATGTCCGTCACCTCCTCCGGCCGCTCGTCGACAAGCAGGACGATCAAAAAACACTCTGGATGGTTGGCCTCAATCGACGCTGCAATATTCTGCAAAATCACGGGCTTACCCGTGCGCGGCGGAGCAACGATCAGGCTTCGCTGGCCCTTGC
>CALCPC010000269.1 GCA_937900975.1 uncultured Paracoccaceae bacterium | reverse complement strand
CAACCCTGCGCGACGCCGAGTAAAGCCCCCCCGAGGGCGCGGGGTGGGCGGGTGGGAGCGTCCTCGGGGGGGCTTTTTGCGCATCCCCGCCGGCAAAAAGCCCCCGCCAGAAACCGCGTTCAGACGCCGAACACTCAGTCCAGCGCCTCCAACTCACCGATCAAAGCCGACATCATCGACAAACCCTTGTCCCAAAACGCAGGGTCGGCGGCATTAAGCCCGAAGGGCGCCAGCAATTCGGAATGATGCTTAGCGCCGCCCGCGGACAACATCTCGAAATACTTATCCTCGAACCCCGCCGCGCCATCCTCGTAGACCGCATAAAGCGCGTTCACCAGCCCGTCGCCAAAGGCATAGGCATAAACATAAAACGGCGCGTGGATGAAGTGCGTGAGGTAGGACCATAACACCTCATAGCCCGGCATAAACCGAAAGCTGGGGCCAAGGCTTTCGCGGCTCACCGCCATCCAGATCTCGCCCAGCTGATCGGGCGTCAGCTCCCCCGCGCGCCGGGCGTCGTGCACCTTGCACTCAAAATCGTAAAAGCTGATCTGGCGCACCACCGTGCCGATCATATCCTCGACCTTGGCGGCCAACAGCGCCTTACGCGCCCCTTGCTCCGTCGTGCCGGCAAGCAGCTTTTTGAAGGTCAGCATCTCGCCAAACACCGACGCCGACTCAGCCACGGTCAGCGGCGTCTTCTGGAAGTGGCCGTGGCGCTGACGCTCAACCCGCGGGTTTTCCTGATGGATGAACCGATGGCCGGCCTCGGGGCCGGGGGCTCCAAGCGGCTCACCGGGTTTCTGGACGGGCTGCGCAGCGAAGCGCCCATCCTCCTGGCGGAGCATGACATGGATGCGGTCTTTGCCCTCGCGGATCGCATCTCCGTGCTGGTCTACGGCAAGGTGATCGCCACCGGTTCCGCCGAGGAGATCAAGGCCGACCCGCAGGTGCGCGAAGCCTATCTGGGCGAGGAGGGGGCGGCA
This sequence comes from uncultured Paracoccaceae bacterium, assembly GCA_937900975.1. Taxonomy (GTDB): domain Bacteria; phylum Pseudomonadota; class Alphaproteobacteria; order Rhodobacterales; family Rhodobacteraceae; genus Algicella. Next base: position 531 of record CALCPC010000269.1, on the reverse strand, counting down.
TGAGCTTTCTTACCCTGGACCGGATCGAGGCGTCATACGGGCCGTCGCAGGCGCGCTTCGGCGTTGATCTGACACTCGGCGAGGGCGAAGTCTGCGCCTTGATGGGCCGGAACGGGATGGGGAAAACCTCGACCGTCAAGGTGATCTGCCGCCTGCTGAAGCATCAGGCCGGGCGCCTTTCCTTTGACGGGCGGGACATGGCCGCCGTGCCGCCGCACAAGGCGGCGCGCGCGGGTCTGGGGCTGGTGCCCGAAGGGCGGCGCTGTTTTCCCAATCTGACCGTCCATGAAAACCTAATTGCCGCGGCGCGGCCGGGCGATTGGGATTTCGACCGCATCGCGCGCCTCTTTCCCCGGCTGGCAGAGCGCCGGGATCAATCCGCCGCCTCCCTCTCCGGGGGCGAGCAGCAGATGCTGGCCATTGGCCGGGCGCTGATGACCAATCCGCGCCTGCTGCTGCTCGACGAGGCGACCGAAGGCCTGGCACCGGTTGTGCGGCAGGAGATCTGGGCAGCTATACGGACCCTGAAAC
>CALCPC010000268.1 GCA_937900975.1 uncultured Paracoccaceae bacterium | reverse complement strand
AGCGCCCGCGGCCTGTCCTTCATACGTTCTGTGCGGCAGGCGGCGTGCGCCCGGACCCGACCTCGCGTCCCTAAGCTTGTCTCGCGGGTGAGCGGCCCCGCCAAGTCCGTCACGCGCTGTGGGCGTCACGCGGTGTGCGCCCAGGCCCGACCGTTCGACACAGGTCCCGCGAGGAAGCGCCCGCGCCCCAGTCCGTCACGCGATTTGGGCGTGAAGATCGGGCGGGCGGCAGATGTTTGTGATTTCGCCCCCGCCATTCGCGGCAATGCGGCGGGCCGCCTCGGCCAAAGGCTCCCGCGCGACGGCCATGTGATGCGCGTTGGCGTGAAGCAGCGTCGCGCGATCCTCCATCAAACCAACATGACCGTCCCAAAAGACCAAATCGCCCCGCTCCGGCGGACCGTGGCGTTGGGCGCACGCGGTCTCTTGCAGGTCGCTGTCCCGGGGCAGGGCAATGCCGCACGCCGCGTAAGACAGTTGCACAAGCGCCGAGCAATCCAGCCCGAAGGCGCTGCGCCCGCCCCAAAGATAGGGCAGGCCAAGATAACGCGCGGCGACGGCGACGGGATCTTTCGCAAAACGCCCCGCCGGCGCCACATGCTGTTGGGTGACATAGCCGCCGGTTGCGACCTCCAAAAATCCTGTCGCTTCCGCGCGCGCGGCAAATCGGGCGCCCATCGGCAGCGCCTCTAGCGGGCGGGATTTGAAGGTGGGCTCTGGATAGATGTGGGTTGCCAGGGCCGTGACCACGCAATCGGCCGGACCGTCCGCGGCCTCAATCCCCGCGACCGAGACATAGCCGACATAGCCATCCGTCTCACATTGGCCCCAGGCCAGCCCGGTTTCAGGGTCGATTTCGTAGACCGCAAACACCTCACCGGCCAAAAGTTGCGTGTCCAGCGGCGCGTTCCGGTCAGCGCGGCAGGTGAGGTCAAGCACCGGGGCGCTGACGATCATCGGCTCGGGCCGCGCATAACGCGCCGCGGCGACGGTTCCGGCCAAATGCTCGGCGGCCAGGTCAGGGCGGGCGGGGGTCAGGCGCGGGTCGCTCACCCGCGCGCTCCATAGCGCGCCTCGATCACGCGCAAGAGCGCGCGCGCGCCCTGGCTTGCACCGCCTATGGGCCGTCCCGGTTTTGCCGACGGGGTCCAGCCATAGATGTCGAAATGCGCGTAAACGCCAGCCGCCTCGACAAAGCGGCGCAGAAACAGCGCCGCGGTGATCGCACCGGCGAACCCGCCCTTTGGTGCGTTGTCAAGATCGGCGATCTCAGGCTCGATCATCGTCTCATAGGGCGCCCAAAACGGCAGCCGCCACACAGGATCGGCCGCGGCGGCCGCGGCGGCCTCAAGCTCTGCCGCCAGGCTCTCTGCATCGGTGAAATAAGGCGCAAGGTCGGGTCCCAGCGCGACCCGCGCAGCCCCCGGCAGCGTGGCCCTCGAGATCCTGAGAACAGGCCACTCATCCTCACCCACCGCAAGCGCATCGGCGAGAACCAGGCGGCCTTCGGCATCTGTGTTGTTGATCTCGACGGTCAGCCCTTTTCGGCTGGTCAACACATCCTGCGGCCGGAACGCCCCTGCGGACACGGCGTTCTCGACCGCCGGCACCAGCACGCGCAGCCGCAGTGGCAGGGCGCGCGCCATGATCATCTGCGCAAGCCCCATAACATTGGCCGCGCCGCCCATGTCTTTCTTCATCAACCCCATGGACCCGCCGGGCTTTAGGTTCAGCCCGCCGGTGTCAAAGCAAACGCCTTTGCCCACCAGCGTCACTTTCGGCGCGTCGGACGGCCCCCATCGCAGGTCGAGCAGCCTTGGCGCCTCGGCCGCAGCCCGGCCAACAGTGTGGATCATCGGCAGATTGTGTTCGAGAAGCGCCGCACCCTTCACGACCGCCATCTCTGCGCCAAACCCATGGGCAAGGTCGGCAAAAGCCGCCTCCAGCCCATCGGGGCCCATGTCGGAGGCAGGCGTGTTGATCAGATCCGCCGTGCGCGCGACGCCGGCGGCCTCAACCTCCACCCGCGCCGTATCGATCCCCGGTGGCGGCGCAAGCCGCGCGCGCGCGGGGGATGCTTTCTTATAGCGGTCAAAGCGATAGGAGGCGGTCAGCCAGCCAAGCGCGGGGTCGGTCAGCGCGGCCGCCGACAATCCCTCGGCAAGCCGAGAGGTGCCCGCTGGCAGGCTGTTGGCAAGGTTGGCAAGGTGGAACCGCCCCCGCGCCCGCTCTGACGCACGCCCCCAACCCGCTAGAACGCGATCAATGCCGCCGGAGGCATCCGGAACCGTAACAAAACTGCCCAGCGCACCGGTAAAGCCCTGCGCCTTGGCCCAGCGCGCGACCGGATCGGGCTGCGCGGCAAGCCACCCTTCGACTGCCTCCGCCGCAATCACATGGATCGGGATTGCCGTATCCTGCCCATCCGCAAACTTCGCGCCCATCTCGACCCTTTCGCCCGCCGCAACCATGCGGTGAGCCTAGAGCGGTTTGCGCGCGATTTGAACCGTCGGCTCACGGCAAAATTGAGGGGGCGCCACAGGGCGCGGCGCGTACTTTGCAAACAGCGGATGCCGCGGCCGCCCGGCCATGACGGGCCGCCCCACAGCGACGGCGCGCGACCGGGCTTCCCGGTCTGGTCGCGCGCGGCGTGGGTGGCGGTGGGGTGCACAGCATCCGGCCCCACGCCGCGTCAGGCGTAGGGGTCGTCGGTAATCCGCAGAAGCGACAGCAGGCTAACCTCCCCCAACCGCATCATGCGCGCAGACACCGCAGCCGTGGCAATCAGATCGGTGGTTTGCAGCACTTTGGCAAGGTTGCGCGCGGCGAGCGAAAAATCGTCGAGCCCGATTTGAGCGCTGATGCCGGCGATATCGACCGCCAACCGCCGCGCCGTCTCATGCTCTCGCCTGTGCAGCGCCGCTTCGATCAACCCCAGCTTGTCGACCAGGTCAAAGCAGCTTTCCTCCAAAACCTTCCGGCTTTGCTCTCGCCCCAAGGTTGCTTCCAACAGATCCAACGCCCGGATATCGAGATGCGCTGGCTCCTCGCATTTCAGATTTGTGACTGAAGTCATATGACACCCCTTGTCCCCTTCAACGCTGCGGGATAGCGCAAGGGGTTAAACGGGGTCTTAGCGGGCGCACTGGGATCCTTTGATATCTTCGGTCAGTGCTAACACTGGGTTAATCCAGGGCGAGAAAGTGTTGTAAGGTCGACCATGGAGTTCACGAGCCGCCTCCCCAAGGCTTACATCCAACGCTACCGTGGTTGGCGCGCGACAGAGTTTGCAGACAACCGATCCTGGTATGCACGCCTGGCCAATGACGGCCAGCGCCCCCGCGCAATGGTGATCGCCTGTTGCGACAGCCGGGTTCACGTCACCTCGATTTTCGGCGCCGACGCTGGCGAGTTTTTCATTCACCGCAACATCGCCAATCTGATCCCGCCCTATAAGCCCGATGGCGACTTGCACGGGACCTCCGCGGCCATCGAATATGCCGTGATCTCGCTGCGCGTTGCGCATCTGATTGTGCTTGGCCATTCAGGCTGCGGCGGGGTCGAGGCCTGCGATAAGATGTGCCGGGGCGCGGCGCCAGAGCTTGATTTGCAATCCAGCTTTATCGGCCGCTGGCTTGACCTTTTGCGCAGTCGTCACGCACATGTTGCCGCAGAATGCGACACGGCTGCGCGTCTGCGCGCGCTTGAGGAGCAAGCGATACGGGTAAGCCTTGAGAATTTGATGACCTTTCCGTATGTGCTCCGCGACATCGAGGCCGGGACCCTGGCCCTGCACGGTCTGTGGAATGACATCGGAACCGGACAACTGAAAACCTACGACCCCGAAGTCGACGCGTTCGTCGCGGTGTAAGAGCGGGTCTGAGAACGGGAGCGACCGCATGGACGGCCTCTTCGCGCTGGCCGCGGCCAACATTCTGTCGCCCATGGTGCTCTGCTTTGCGCTGGGCTTTGGGGCGGCGCTTGCACGGTCCGACCTTTCCGTGCCAGAGGCCGCGGCGAAGGCGCTGTCGCTCTATCTTCTGTTCGCCATCGGGTTCAAGGGCGGCGTCAGCGTTGCGCAAAGCGGTGTCGGCGTCGATCTGGTCGCGGCGCTTCTGGCGGGAACGGTCTTGTCGGCGGCCATCCCGATCCTGGCCTTTGCCATCCTGCGCGCGATCTCGCGGCTGTCGGTGGTCGATGCGGCCGCTGTCGCCGCGCATTACGGCTCGATTTCCGTTGTGACATTCGTTGCCGGGACCTCAGCGCTCGATGGGGCCGGCATCGCATATGAGGGGTATATGGTCGCCGTCGCCGCCGCGATGGAGGCCCCAGCGATCCTCTCGGCATTGTGGCTGATCGGCAAAAAGGGCGGCACCGCAGAGCGCGAGGACGGGCTTTTGCGGGAAATCCTGCTGAACGGCTCTATCGTCCTTTTGGTCGGTGCTTTTGCCATCGGCTGGGCCACGGGGCGCGATGGCATGGCCCGGATCGATGCCTTTATCGTGGCGCCGATTCAGGGCGGTCTGTGCCTCTTCCTGCTCGATATGGGTCTTGTGGCGGGGCGCGGGTTTTTGTCGGCGCGGGGCGATCTGAAGGCGCCCGTCATTGTCTTCGGTTTGGTCATGCCCTTGATCGGCGGCATACTGGGCCTTGTCGCCGGGCTTTTGATCGGGCTTTCCGCCGGCGGTTTGGCGCTGTTGGTGACGCTGTCGGCCTCTGCCTCCTACATCGCCGTTCCGGCGGCCATGCGCGTCGCGCTGCCCGAGGCCAACCCCTCAATCTACCTCACGCTTTCGCTCGGCGTGACGTTTCCGTTCAACCTGACGGTCGGTATCCCTGTCTACATCGCCGCCGCAACCCTCGTCGCAGGAAGTTGACATGCAAACCCATGTTGCAAAACGGGTCGAGATTATCATCGAGGCTGTTATGGAGCGCCGGCTCACCGCGGCGCTGACCGACGCTGGCGTGACCGGGTTTACAGTCCTGCCAGTCCTTGGCGGTGGCGGTCGGTCTGGGGTCTGGTCGCGGGAAGGCCAGGTCACCCGGGCCGGCGGGATGGTCGCCGTTATTGCCATCGTCGCGCCAGAGCGCGTCGATCCTCTCGTCGAGGCGGCCTTCGCAGTGGTGGAGCGTCATATCGGCGTGATCTCCATCACCGATTGCGAGGTGCTGCGCGCAAACCGGTTTTGAGCGGGCAAAAGCGACCGTTTGCGCGGCCCCAAAAGCCGTTTTCAACCCGCGCTTTGACGGGATTGACCCGGCGGCTTTAACGCGGGGTTAACCTTCCGGTGATTTTCTGGCGTTGGGTACCGCACGCTGTGCCTGCCGCCCCCTGACCGGAGATTTCATCGTGACCGCAGTTCGTGTTCTTCTTGCCGTTCTTCCCTGCCTCTTCCTAGCACTCCCCAGTGCCAGCGCGACAGAGGGGCTTTGCCGCCCCGACCGCAACGGGTACTACAGCCCCGACTGTATGCGCATCGCCCAAGACCTCGCCTTCGCCCGCGGCGTCGCGAAAATGTGTGAACGGGTCGGTGGTGCCTACACATTCCTGGACAACACCCCCGATTGCGACGTTGGCCGACGGACACTCCCCCCAATCCGCGCCGCAGCAGAGGCGAGCAACCCGGCTGAGTAGCCCCGGACAGCGAGGCTCAACGTCAGAACGAGCATTCGCTTGGCTTCCGGTCGCATCGAAACCGTGGACATCGGAATTCGCGCCGAAAGGCCAAGCATGTTCTGACCGCGCAACGGAGAGGAAGGACCCGAAGAAGACGCAAACCGTGGTAGAGCCAGGCCTTCCCGAAAGCCATTGGCCTCCCTGAGGGTCTGGGAAAGGGGGTGCGCCCCCGGACGCAGATCGCTCGCTCGACCCTGGGCCGAGCGAAACCGAGCGCATTGAGCGTCCAAAACCCCGCCCAGACGGCTCAACGGCAAACTCTGCGCAAAAAAAACGCCCGTTCGGACCATTTGCAGAGAGGCTGGGACGAAGGGGCAAAACCCAGATCCAAGCTGGGTTTAACCAGTCATACCCCCGCCCGAACTGCCCCGAATGAAAACCCTCCGCACAAAACGACCGTTTCGACGTTTGCAGAGGCGCCGGGATACAGTGACAAACGCGCATCTGACCCGAATTTGAGCCGTCAACGCCCCGGCGAAACTACCCAAACAGCAAGGTCGTCGCACCAAACGACCGTTTGGAACGATACAGACAAACCCAGAAGAAAAGACAAACACCCAAACAAGCAAGAAAT
>CALCPC010000267.1 GCA_937900975.1 uncultured Paracoccaceae bacterium | reverse complement strand
CTCGGGCCCTGTGGTCAGAAAATCCGATATCAGGACCTCGATCACGGCGGCGATATCTGCGTCCTGGAAGACTTGGCGACCGTAAGGGATCATCAGATCGCTCCGATCTTGTCGGCGTTGGCGGCGATCCAGGTCTTCAGCGTCTCCGCGCTCATCCATTCTGCATTGGTATCGCTCGAATAGACGAAATCGGGCGCGACCTTCCGGCCGTCCTTGATCCGCGCGGGGCTGGTGGACCAGTTGTGGATCGCTGGCAGGATCTTGAAATGCGCATCGTACTCATAGGTATAGGGCGCGTCCTCGATCCCCACCATCTGCTCGTGCAGTTTCTCGCCGGGGCGGATGCCCACCGTCTCTTGCCGGGCCTCCGGCGCAACGACCCGGGCGATGTCGGCGATGTTCATCGAGGGGATTTTTTTGACGTAGATCTCCCCCCCCTCCATGTCGGCGAAGGCGTGCCAAACCAGCTCCACCCCCTGTTCGAGGCTGATCATAAAGCGCGTCATGCGGGGGTCGGTGATCGGCAATTTGCCGCTGTCGCGGATCGACATAAAAAACGGGATCACCGACCCGCGAGAGCCCATGACATTGCCGTAGCGCACCCCCGAAAACCGCGTCGCATGTTCGCCCGCATAGGAATTGCCGGCGACAAACAGCTTGTCGGAGGCAAGTTTGGTCGCACCGTAGAGATTGAGCGGTCTCGACTCCTTGTCGGTCGACAGGGCATCGACGCGCTGCACCCGCTTGTCGATACATGCGTCGATCAAGTTCATCGCACCGTTGATATTGGTCTTAATGCACTCAAACGGATTGTATTCGGCGGTTGGCACGATCTTGGTGGCGGCGGCGTGAACGACATAGTCGACCCCGTCGAGCGCGCGGTAGAGCCGCTCCCGATCCCGTACATCGCCGATGAAAAAGCGCAGCCGCGGGTCCTGGAACCGATTGGCCATGGTCCATTGCTTCATCTCGTCCCGCGAAAAGACGATCAGCTTCTTAGGGTTGAAGCGCGCCAGCGTCATCGGCAGGAACGCGTGGCCGAAAGAGCCGGTGCCGCCCGTCACCAAAATTGTCGCATCGTCAAACATCGGTCAGCTCCGCCCCGTCCCGTTTCAGGGTTTTGCCCGTTGGGAGGCGATCAGGCAACCGCTGTTGACGGCAACCGGCGCGGCCTTGGACCGCGCAGCCGGGACCGGCGGCCGCGATGCCCAGACCGGGGTGCCCAGTTGCGTCTGGCATCAGCGCTTTCGCGTGCTTTCACGGATTTTCAAGCTGACGTCGAGTTGCACGACCTCGGGCGCCATCCCGGGGTTTTCAAGCCGCTCGCCGATCATCGCCATCGCGCGGCGCCCGATCTCGGCCCGTGGCGTGCTGACAGAGGTCAGTGGCGGCACCGCGGCTGCCATCCACTCAAAATCGTTGAAACCGCAGATCCCGATACGGTCCGGCACCGCCAGCCCCCGGCGCTGACATTCGAACAACACGCCCAGCGCCAGATCGTCATTGTTGCAGAGAACCGCATCGGCGGCGCTGTCGCGTTCCAGCAGCCGGCCGAGTTGCTCTGCCCCGCTGGTGACAGAGGCCGGCGCATCGCTGAAGAGCACGCGCTCAGGCTCGAAAAGCCCCGCCGCGCGCAGGGCCGCGCAAAACCCCTCCATCCGGCGGAGCGAGCGCGGATCCTGGCGCGCGCCAAGAAATCCGATGCGGCGGTAACCGGCGGCGATCAGGTGGCGGGTGGCAAGCTCCACCGCCTCGCCATGGTCAAAGCCGATCATCATGTCATGGGCGCTTGGGCCGGTTTCGGTGATCTGGACAATCGGGCAGGGCGCTTCGGCCAAAAGCGTTGCAGCCTCCTCCGACTGGTCGATGCCAGTGACGATCAGGGCGGCGGGGCGCTGGCTAAGAAACAGCCGGATCGCGCGCGTCTCCTCGCCCGGATCATAGCGGGTGTTGGCGATCTGGATTTGCACCGCGCGCGCCGCCGCCTCGGTATAGATCCCGCGCAGCGTGTCGCGGAACACTGTGTTTGTGACCGAAGGCAGGACAACGCCCACCGTAGCCGTGCGCTGCGAGGCAAGCGCAGAGGCCGCCGGATCGGGCAGGTAATCCAGCGCGCGCACGGCCTCTGTCACCCGGTCGCGCGTGGCGGGGCTGACCCGCTCTGGTGTGCGCAAGACGCGGCTGACAGTAATCGCGCTGACCCCCGCCGCAGCGGCCACATCCTTGATCGTCGTGCGCCCGGTCGCGCGGGTCTTGCGGGTCATGGGCGAAGCGTATCTTGCGCCAGCGGGCAGGTCCAGCGGGCAGGTTCAGCGGCTTGGGGCCAACCGCAAGATCCCCGGTTCAATGCTCTTTCAACAGCCGCGCCTTCTGGCGGTTCCAGTCGCGCTTTTTCTCGGTCTCGCGTTTGTCGACCGTCTTCTTGCCCTTGGCGAGGCCAAGTTTCAGCTTCGCGATCCCGCGGCCGTTGAAATAGAGGCTCAGCGGGATCAGCGTCATCCCCTCCCGCCCGACGCTGTTCCAAAGCCTGGAAATCTCGCGCCGCGAGGCCAACAGCTTACGCCGGCGCCGTTCTTCGTGGCCAAAGGTCTTGGCCTTGTCGTAGCCCTCGATATGCGCGTTGACCAGCCAAAGCTCCCCCTCCTTGACCTCCGCATAGCTTTCGGTGATCTGCGCATTGCCTTCGCGCAGGCTTTTCACCTCCGACCCTTGCAGAAGGATGCCGCATTCAAGATCGCTCTCGATGGCGTAGTTGTAGCGCGCCTTGCGGTTCTCTGCGATCGTGCGGGCGTTGGGGTTTTTGTCCTTTTTGGCCATGCCTGGCAGATAAGCGGCGGGGCGCCGGCTGTCCAGGGTCTGGCTGCCGCGGGCAGCCCAGCGCCGGCAGGTCAGAAGCTGGGCGCGGTACCGGTCCAGCATCGGACGCATTGGGGTCAAGGCGCCGGTCAAAGGGCCGAAAAGACGGTCCAGTTCGCGGCGCTGGGCAAAGGGCCGTTTGGCCCGCGCCGCGGCGGTTGGCGCCAGGCTTTCGCAGGGCGCGCCCTCGGCCAACACGATCTCACGCGCATCGAAAAGAAGGTGAACACAGGTCACGCGCCGTCGGGGGACGCGCACCACGCTCGTGTCGTTGGCCAGGCTTTCCGCGCAGGGACATGGCGCTGACGTCCCCGATGCTCACCGCACTATTAAAATTTTGTCATTTTGTCAGCGACGATAGACACGCGCCCCTGACGCATCAATATTATCGCGGGAACGCGCGGCGAAAGCTTTGCCGCCTGCGCGTCGACCGCCCGAAAGCATGCCGGAGGCTGCCCGATGTTTGAGTCCTTCTTTCCCCGACCGAAGCTGTTTTTCCTGTCGGCTGTGGTCTACGCGGTTATCGTGGGTCTGCTCTGGTCGCTTGCGGCAGAGGATTTGCGCGGGCTGGTCGGTCTTGGCGGCGTGGTAGACGACAACAACCCCGTGATCGGCCTCGGCCATTTCGCAACCGACGAGTTCTTGTTTTTCTATATCTACACCGGGCTCGCGACACTGGCTTTCGCCGGCTTTTGGTTCACATATGCGCCGCACAAATGGCAACTTTGGTCCATTCTCGGCACGGCGCTGATCCTCTTTTCAACCTATTACAGCGTCCAAGTGTCTGTCGCGATCAACAATTGGCGGCGGCCGTTTTTCGATCAAGTGCAGTTCGCGCTTTCCGGAGAGGGGGATGTCTCGGCCGGGGATCTCTATGGGCTGATCGGCGTATTTTTTGAGATTGCAATGGTTTGGGTCATTGTCTTCGTTTTGACGCGGTTCTTCGTCAGCCACTATGTCTTTCGCTGGCGGACCGCGATGAACGATTTTTACATGTCGCAATGGGACGAAGTCCGCGGGATCGAAGGCGCTTCACAGCGGGTGCAGGAAGACACGATGAAATTCGCCGAGATCACGGAGGACTTGGGCGGCTCGATCGTCGATGCCGTCATGACGCTGATCGCGTTTCTGCCGATCTTGCTGACGCTATCCCAACACGTTTCCACGCTGCCGATTGTCGGTGACATCCCCTCACCCTTGTTCACGGCCGCCATCCTGTGGTCGGTGTTCGGCACTGGACTGTTGGCGGCGGTCGGGATCCGGCTGCCGGGGCTGCATTTTCGCAACCAGCGCGTCGAGGCGGCCTATCGCAAAGAGCTGGTCTACGGCGAAGACGACGGCGCGCGGGCAAGACCGCCGACCGTGATGGAGCTTTTTGGAAACGTTCGGCGGAACTATTTCAAACTCTACTTCCACTATATGTACTTCAACATTGCCCGCAGCCTCTACATCCAGGCCGACAACATCTTCGTCTATTTCATCATGGTGCCGACGATTGCCGCGGGGCAGATCACCTTCGGCCTTCTGCAGCAGATCCTCTCGGCGTTCAGCCAGGTCTCTAACTCCTTCCAATTCCTGGTCAATTCCTGGACCCGCATTGTGGAGTTGCTGTCGATCTACAAGCGGCTCGCGAGCTTTGAAAAAGCGATGCGCGGGGAGGAATTGACGGGTATCGAGCTTGAGATGGTGGGCCGGCCAGCAGAGTAGGGCCGTGCCGCCCTGCGGTCGCGGTCAACGCGGCGGCTGTGTGTCGTTCAAAATCGGATAGGGCCGGAAAACACGTTGAAGATCAGCATTTTGCTGGTTTTCAGCCCGGCTTTTCTGTTTTTAAGTGATCAGAAAATGCGCTAAGGGTCGCCAACCAAAAAAGAGGGGGAGAAGATGGAGCGGATTGTTTTTCTCGATGAGGGGACCATCGGCCCGGGTGTGCATCTCGGTCGCCCGGCCTTCGCTCACACATGGTCCGGCCACCAGCGCACGGCGCCCGAGGATGTTGTCGCGCGACTGGAGGGGGCGTCCATCGCCATCACCAACAAGGTTCCCCTGACCGCCGAGACGCTGGCGGCGCTGCCGGATCTGAAATTCATCGCCGTGGCTGCGACGGGCTTTAACATTGTCGATATCGCCGCGTGCCAGTCCCGCGGCATTCCCGTCTCCAACATTCGCGGCTATGCGGTCAACACGGTGCCAGAGCATACTTTCGCACTGATCCTAGCGCTGCGGCGCAATCTGATTGAGTATCGCCAGCAAGTTCTTGACGGCGCTTGGGTTGAGGCGGATCAGTTCTGCTTTTTTAACCGGCCGATCCGGGATCTTGCGGGCTCAACGCTTGGCATCATCGGGGCCGGTGCGCTTGGCCAGTCGGTGGGCAAGATCGGCCGTGGCTTTGGGATGGAGGTGATCTATTGCGACGCCTACGCGCCGGCAGCGCCCGATACCGGGCCGCTGGTGTCGCTGGAGACGTTGCGCGACACCGCCGATGTCGTGACGTTGCATTGTCCCTTGACGGATGAGACCGCAGGCATGATCGGTGCTGATTTCCTGCGCAAGATGAAGGACAGCGCGATTTTGATCAACACGGCGCGCGGCGGTTTGATTGACGAACCGGCGCTTGCCGAGGCGATCCAGTCGGGCCAGATCGCCGGCGCGGGCATCGATGTCACCCCGGTGGAGCCGCCGCCGATGAACAGCACCATCATGGTGTTGGCCGCCGCCCCCAATGTCATTCTCAGCCCCCATGTCGCCTGGGCCAGCGTCGGCGGGATGCAAACGCTCTCAGATCAGTTGATCGGGAATATTGAGGCGTTTGTGGCTGGAACACCGCGCAATCTGGTCACCTAACGCCTCTGCCGCACTCGCTATTTCGGGGAAGACACCTACCTCTCCGTCAGCGTAGCAGGGAGACCGCGTATGGAAAACCGGCCGATCGAAACAACGCAGGCGCAACCGGCCGTCCCGGCGGAGGACGCAGAGACGCAGGGCACGGGGCGCCTGACCGAGTATGCCTGGGCCATCCTGCTGATCGTGGTCAGCCTTTGGGGCATCTCGATCCTCAGCTTTGGGCTGCCGGGTCTGGTGGTTCCCGCCCTGGTCCTTCTTCCCGGCATCTTCGTCTTGCTGCTTTTGATCACGATGGGGGGCTAGGCGCTGCCCTGCCTATGGGCGGTGCGCGGGCATTGAGCGCTGGCATCCTGGGCGGTCGCGCCCGCTTGCCGCCTTGGGCGGCATTTCCGGCATTCTCTGCGTTTGCTGGCCCTTGCCAATCGCAAGGCGGCTGCGCAGAGTCCCTGTCATCTGAAAAACAGGGAGACTTAAACCGTGCTTAAATCCACGCTTCTTCTGACAGCGGCGGGCCTTGCGCTTTCGGCCGCGATTGCCCCGGCCGAGACGCTG
>CALCPC010000266.1 GCA_937900975.1 uncultured Paracoccaceae bacterium | reverse complement strand
TCTGGTTCATGGTTTCCTCGTCTCCGGCCCTATCGTGACACTCCAGGACTTCGCATGACAACACCGCGCGTCGCACTTCTCGGCATGATCCTTGAATCGAACCGTTTCGCAGCCCCAGCCGAGCAAGCGGATTTCGACAGTCTGACCTGGGCCGAAGGGCCGGCGCTGTTGGCAGAGGCGCGGGGAACGGCGCCGAAACTGGCCAAGGAATTCGCAGCCTTTGTCCATGCGATGGATGCCACGGGCGCTTGGACGCCGGTGCCGTGTCTTTTGGCGGCCAGCCACCCCGCGGGCCCGGTGCGGGAGGCGGTGTTCGCCCGCGTCGTTGACCGCCTCTGCGCGCAGCTTGCCGCCGCGGGTCCGGTTGATGCGGTCTACATCTGCAACCACGGCGCTATGGTCGCCGAGCATCTCGACGACCCCGACGGCGCGCTGATGGCCGCTGTGCGCGATGCGGTGGGGTCGGCGGCGATCATTGTGGCCACGCTGGATCTCCATGCCAATGTCTCACCCCAAATGGTGGCAGCGACGGATTTGATCGTGGGCTACCGAACCAACCCCCATGTCGATATGGTCGAGCGGGGGGAGGAGGCCGCCTTCAGCCTCCGCCGCATCTTGGCCACCGGTGAACGCCCGCAAGCCGTGCTGATCAAACCGCCCATCGTCCCGGCCTCCGTCACGCTGTTGACGGCAGAGGCCCCTTACGGCGCGCTGATTGACCATGGCCAGCGGCGCCAGGCCGAGGCGGGCGGCGAAATCCTGAATGTGTCGGTGGTTGGGAATTTCGTCTTCTCCGACACACCGGATAACGGCCTTGCGATCCTTGTCACCGGGCGCCGCGCACGGGCGCCGGCCGAGGCGCTGGCTGCAGAGCTTGCCGAACGCGCCTGGGCGGATCGATCCCAGTTTCGCCGACACCTAACCCCGGTTGCGGCGGCCACGACGCTGGCCCTCGACCGGCGGCGGGCGCCGCTTCTTTGGTCGGATGCTGGCGACAATCCGGGCGGCGGCGGGTCGGGCCGCACGACGGAGCTTTTGGCAGCGCTGCATGCGGCGGACGCCCGGGACGTGCTTTACGGCTCTTTCGCCGATCCCGAACTTGCCCATGAGGCGGGGGAGCGTGGCATCGGCGCGTCTTTTCCCGCGGTTTTCAACCGCGACCGCCCGGCCGCGCCCTGGACCCAATGGGACCACCGGTTCGAAGCGGAGGCCACGGTTCTGGCGCTGTCGGACGGCGATGTTGTCGGGTTGCGCGGGATGACGGCGGGGCGGCGGATGACGCTTGGCCCCTCCGCCGCGCTTCGCATCGGCGGCGTGACCGTGGTCGTGATTAGCGACCGCACACAAACCGCGGACCCGGTGTTTTTTGAGATGCTGAACCTCGATATCGCGGCGGCCCACACGGTGATCGTGAAGTCGCGCGGACATTTCCGCGCGGGCTTTGCCCACCTGTTTGCGTCCGAACGCATCCAAGAGATCGACACGATGGGCCTGACCAGCCCCGTGTTGGAGCGCTGGCCTTTTCAGAAGCTGCCCCGCCCGTCCTACCCGCTGGACCCCGACATCGTATGGCCGGGGCCCGAAGGGGACCGCGCCTGACCGCGTCGCGCTGTCCGGATCCGTGCCATCCCAATGACCAGGTTTTGACCAGCCGGTCGGACAAGAACCAAGCTTCCAAAAGCCGTTGCCTTTTCCGTTGGCAACAAAACCCACTGTGGCTAGCATCGTGGCGTCCAGCAGCGCCCGGCGCCGGGAAAAGGTGCCGCGCTGCGACAACAGGGAGACTAACGATGAACACACTATCCGTCCTGGCCCTGGCCGCTGGCGCCCTTGCGCTTGGCGCCGGTGCCGCAACGGCCGAGAAGCTGACCATCGGTCTCGCGTCGGAACCGACGTCGATTGATCCGCACTATCACAACCTCGGCCCGAACAATGCGCTCTCGCTCCACATCTTTGGCCGCTTGATCCTGCAGGATGAAAAGCAGCGCCTGATGCCGGGCCTTGCGGTGTCCTGGGCCCCGATCGACGATCTGACGTGGGAGTTCAAGCTGCGCGAGGGCGTGACGTTCCACGATGGCAGCGCGTTTAACGCCGACGATGTCATCTGCTCGGTCGCGCGCGCGCCGGATGTACCGGATTCTCCCTCGGGCTTTGGGACGTATCTCAAAGGCAAGACCGCCGTGAAGATCGACGACTTCACTGTGCAATTCAAAACCGAAGCGCCCTATCCGCTGATGGCCAACGACCTGTCGACGGTGCCGATCGTCTCGGACGGGGTCGGCTGTAAGGGGACGACGGCGGAGTTCAACGACGGCACCGCCGCCATCGGCACCGGGCCGTTTAAGTTTGTCAGCTACAAACCCGGCGAAGCGATCACCGTCACCCGAAACGACGATTACTGGGGCCCCGCGCCGATCTGGTCGGAGGTGGAGCTTCGCCCGATCACCTCCAGCCCCAGCCGGGTCGCGGCACTTTTGGCCGGGGATGTCGACATGATCTCGGGCGTGCCGACGACCGACATCACGACGCTTTCGGGCAAGGATGAGGTGCAGTTGAGCCAGGGGGTCTCTAACCGTGTGATCTATCTCCACATGGACCAGTTCCGGGAGAACTCACCCTTCGTCAAAGGCAATGACGGCGAGGACATCAAGAACCCGCTGATGGACCAGCGCGTGCGCTTTGCCATTTCAAAGGCGATCAACCGCGCCGCGATTGTCGAGCGTGTGATGGAAGGCGTCGCGATCCCCGCGGGCC
>CALCPC010000265.1 GCA_937900975.1 uncultured Paracoccaceae bacterium | reverse complement strand
GCGATGCCGGTGATCACAAACATCGAGGACTTGCGGATATTGGCGGAACCGCGCGTGCCGCGGGTGTTCTACGACTATGCCGATAGCGGCTCGTGGTCCGAGCAGACATACCGCGCCAACACCACCGACTTTGCCAAGATCCGGCTCCGCCAAAAGGTTGCGGTCAACATGGAGGGCCGGTCCACCGCCAGCACCATGGTCGGCCAGGATGTCGCCATGCCGGTCGCGCTTGCCCCCTGCGGCTTGACCGGAATGCAGCACGCCGACGGGGAGATCCACGCCGCCCGCGCGGCAGAGAAATTCGGCGTGCCCTTCACGCTGTCGACCATGTCGATCTGTTCGATCGCGGATGTGGCGGCGGCGACGAAAAACCCATTTAGGTTTCAGATTTACGTCCTGCGCGCCCGCGATTTTGCGGAGGCTCTGATCGACCGTGCGAAGGCCGCGGGCTGCAGTGCGTTGGTCCTGACGCTGGACCTGCAACTTCTTGGCCAGCGACACAAGGATGTGAAAAACGGACTTGGCGCGCCGCCCAAAATGACCGCGCGCAACATTCTGAACATGGCCTGGAAATGGCGCTGGCTGAACGGGATGGCGGGGACAAAGAAACGCACGTTCCGCAACATCGTCGGCCACGCAAAGGGCGTGACCAATATGGGTACGTTGTCGGATTGGACGCATGCCCAGTTCGACCAATCGCTGACCTGGGAAGATTTCGATTGGATCAGAGAGCGGTGGGGCGGCACGTTTATCATCAAGGGCATCCTTGATGCCGACGACGCGCGCCGCGCCGTAGATAAGGGCGCGGATGCGATCATCGTCTCAAATCATGGCGGACGGCAGCTTGACGGCGCGCTGTCCTCGTTGGCCATGCTAGAGACCTGCGTCAAGGCGGTCGGCGACCAGGCCGAAGTGCATTTCGACAGCGGCATCCGCTCTGGCCAGGATGTGCTTAAGGCGTTGGCACTGGGCGCGCAGGGGACCTATATCGGACGCGCCTATCTTTACGGCTTGGGCGCGATGGGCGAGGCGGGCGTCACCCAAGCGCTTGAGATCATTCATAAAGAGCTTGATACAACCATGGGTCTCTGTGGCCGGCGCAAGGTTGGCGATCTGTCGCGCGAAAACTTGCTGTTCCCCGCGGATATCCCGGCGCCTTTCCGCGGCGGCGACTGATCCGGCGCCCGGCTTAAGAAGAGTTTGGCCGCGCCGCGCCCGCGGTCGCAGGCCGGGTATCGGCGCAACCCGGACGCCTGCTGCGTGAAAAGTCTCTCGCATTCGCGGTCCAACCCACTAGGCTGGCGCCAAAGCGAAGGGAGCCCATAGTTTGCGAGAGCTTGTTACGGCCGCGCTCCAAATGGGGCCGATCCAAAGGGCAGAGCCGCGCGCCGCGGTGGTGGCGCGGATGATCGCGCTGCTGGACCGGGCAGCGGCGGCGGGCGCCCGTCTGGCGGTTTTTCCGGAACTGGCGCTCACCACCTTTTTTCCGCGCTGGTATATGGCCGACGCCGCCGAAATCGACGCTTGGTTCGAGACCGAGATGCCGGGGCCCGAGACCCAGCCGCTCTTCCAGCGGGCCCGTGACCATGGGGTCGCGATAACTTTTGGGTATGCCGAGCGGACGCTAGCGGGGCAGCGGTTCAACACGTCGATCCTGACGGACCGGCAGGGTGCGATCCTTGGGAAATACCGCAAGGTGCATCTGCCGGGCCACGCCGATTTCGACCCTGCGCGCGCCTTTCAGCATCTGGAGAAACGGTATTTCCTGCCCGGCGACCTCGGCTTTCCGGTCTGGCGGACAGAGGCGGGGTTGCAGGGCATGTGTATCTGCAACGATCGCCGCTGGCCCGAGACCTATCGCGTGATGGGTCTGCAGGGGGTGGAGATGATCACGCTTGGCTTCAACACGCCCGCCGTAAACTCCCAAAACGCGGCAGAGGGGCCGGGGGATCGGCTGTTTCATCACAGGCTTTCGGTGCAGGCGGGGGCGTATCAAAACGCGACCTGGGTCGTGGCAGTGGCCAAGGCGGGGGTGGAGGACGGGCACCCCCTGATCGGCGGCACGATGATCGTGGACCCCAACGGTCATGTGGTGGCGGAAAGCCGGACCGAGGCCGACGAGGTGCTGATCCACGCCTGCGATCTGGATCTGTGCGCCTTTGGAAAATCCACGATCTTCGATTTCGCCCGTCACCGCCGGCCAGAGCATTACGGGGCGATCACAGCGCAAACCGGTGTGGTCCTCCCCGGTGCCGCGCAATGACCCTGACAGAGCGTGCCGCCGGCGTTTTCATCATCGCGGCGACCCCGTTTACCGAAGGCGGGGCCATCGATTTCGACAGCGCGGACCGGCTGGTGGAGTTCTATCTTGCCCGTGGTGTGACCGGCATGACGGTTCTTGGGATGATGGGCGAGGCGCCGAAACTGTCGGATGCGGAGGCGCGGGCGTTTCTGGCCCATATGCAGGGGCAGGTCGCGGGGCGGGTTCCCGTGAGCGTGGGCGTGTCGAACGCGGGCCTTGGCAACATCGCAGCGCTTGGCCAGGCGGCGATGGCGGCGGGCGCCGCCGGCGTGATGATCGCGCCGCCGCGCGGTGTGGCGACGGACGCGGCGCTGCGCGGTTACTTTTCTGCGGCGCTTTCGGCGCTGGGGCCGGATGTGCCGGTCTGCTACCAGGATTTTCCGCTGTCCACCGGTGTTGCGCTGTCGGTGGAGGCGTTTGGCGCCATGGTCCGCGACCACCCGCAACTGGTGATGCTAAAGCATGAGGATTGGCCGGGCCTGAACAAACTAAGTGCGATCCGCCGTGCGGGCGGGCGGCGGGTGTCGATCCTGTGCGGCAATGGCGGTTTGTTTCTGCCCGAAGAGATCGCGCGCGGCGCCGACGGCGCGATGACCGGTTTTGCCTATCCTGAAATGTTGGTGACGGTGGTGCGCCTGGCACAAGCGGGCGAGATGGACGCCGCGCGCGATGTCTTTGACGCCTATCTGCCGTTGATCCGGTTAGAACAGCAGCCGGGCCAGGGCCTTGCCATCCGCAAGGAGGTTCTGCGCCGCCGGGGCGCCATCGCCGACGCCCGTACCCGCGCCCCCGGCCCCAGCCTGACGGCGGAGGATCATGACGAGATCACGCACTTGATGCGGCGGCTCGACCAGCGGTTGGAGCGGCTGGATGTTTGATCTGGTGCTGAAAGGCGGCACGGTCGTCAACACAGGCAGCATGGGTGTGGCGGATGTCGCGATCGCGGGGGGCAAGATCGCAGCGCTGGGCCAAGCGCTGCGGGGCCGGGAGGAGCGGGACGTCTCAGGCAAGCTGGTTTTTCCCGGTGGGATCGAGACGCATTGCCATATCGCACAAGAATCGGCCACCGGCGCGATGACGGCCGATGATTACCGCACGGGCAGCATCTCGGCGGCGTTTGGCGGCAACACTACGTTTGTGCCCTTCGCCGCACAACACCGAGGCCAGGCGATCCCAGAGGTGTTGGAGACCTACGACGCCCGGGCCGCGCCGAACGCAGTGATCGACTATTCCTACCACTTGATCGTGACCGACCCGACAGAGGCCGCGCTCAGCCGTGATCTGCCGGCGGCGTTTGCCCGTGGTATCACGTCTTTCAAAGTGTTCCTGACCTACGACAAGATGATCGTCAGCGATCAACAGTTCCTCGACATTTTGGTGATGGCGCGGGCGCATGGCGGGCTGACCATGGTTCATGCCGAAAACAACGCCATGATCGCCTGGATGACCCGCCGCTTGGTAGAGCGGGGCTACACCGCGCCCCGCCACCACGCCGCCAGCCATCCCGCGGCGGCGGAGGTGGAGGCGGTGCGCCGGGGGATCGCGCTGGCAAGTTTTGTCGAGGCGCCGCTGCTTTTTGTCCACATCTCAACCGATGCCGGCGCCCGCGCGATTGCAACGGCGCGCATGGCCGGGCACGCGATCCTGGGCGAGACGTGCCCCCAATATCTGTTTTTGACCGCCGACGATTTGAACCGGCCGGGGGCGGAGGGTGCGAAATACATCTGCTCTCCGCCGCTGCGGGACGATGCGACGCAGACCGACCTGTGGCGCCACCTTCACGCCGGCACGTTGGAGCTTTATTCCTCGGACCACGCCCCTTACCGGTTTGACGCGGGGGGCAAGCTTTCGGCGGGGCCGAACCCTCCCTTCCACCGGACCGCCAATGGGATGCCGGGGATCGAGCTTCGCTTGCCGCTGCTCTTCTCCGAAGGGGTGCGGACGGGGCGGATCTCGCTTGAACGGTTTGTGGCGCTGTCGGCGGCGAATGCCGCGCGGATTTTCGGGATGGCGGATCGGAAAGGGGCGATTGCACCGGGCTATGACGCCGATATCGCCGTCTGGGACCCGGAAAAGCGGGTGACGGTCACGGCGGCGGGGCTGCATGATGCGATGGATTACACGCCCTTTGAAGGGCGGGTTCTGACCGGCTGGCCCGTGACGGTGATCAATCGGGGGCGCGTCGTGGTTGACGATGGCGCGCTAAAGGGGCAGCCCGGTGACGGCGTCTTTGTTGCGCGAAACCCCTTTGACGCGCGGGGTTTCTTGCCAACGCGCGCGGCTGAGCTGTCGCCAGAGCGCAATTTCGGCGCCGAGCTGCTTTAGCGGCCCATGCAAACGATCCTGGTCCTCAACCCCAATGCCAACACCGCCGTAACGGCGGGGCTGGCCGAGGCGGTGACGCCCTTCGCAATCCCCGGTCGCGTCGAGATCGCGTGCGAGACGATGTCAGACGGCCCCTTCGGCATCGAAACCCGCGCGGACGCGGAGCGTGTCGTGCTGCCCTTGGCCGCACGGATGACGGCCCGCGCGGATGTCGGCGCGTTTGTGATCGCGTGCTACTCTGACCCTGGACTTGCCCTCTGCCGAGAGGCGACGGGCAAGCCCGTTTTCGGCCTGCAGGAGAGCGGGCTTTTCGCCGCGCTGCAGCGGGGCGACCGGGTGGGTGTGATCGCTTTGAGCCACGGCTCCATCGCGCGGCATCTGCCGCAAGTCCGGGCTTTGGGTCTGTCCACGCGCCTCGCGGGGGAGCGGCCGCTTAACCTCTCTGTCGCCGAAAGTGAGCGGGCAGAAGCCTATCCAAGGATTGAGGCCATGGCGCGTGCGCTGCTCGACCAGGACGGCGCTGATACGCTTCTTCTTGGCTGCGCAGGTCTTGTCCGCCACCGGCGCCGGTTGGAAACCGCGCTGGGCGTGCCCGTCACCGATCCGGTGGAGGCCGCCACGATCCAGGCGTTGGGCGCGGTTTTGCGCCCCTGAAGCGTTTCGGGAAAACCTGGATTGCATAACGCTGTCTGAAACCAACGATTTCAACGTGGTATGGGACGCGCAATGTCTTCTGCGTCCCCCGAAATGCCGCAGGATCGGCCAAGCCTCCCAATGCTGTGGGAAGAGGGTCCCCAGAAGGCCGTTTTTGCACTAAACTGCCCCCGCGCACCAAAAAAACAGAGCCAGGGAGGGTCAAGGACATGCCGTCATCTTATCAAGGGCCGCGCAGCGCCAACGCCGCTAGCGAGCGCACCTTCAGTCAGTCTGTCGCATCCAACACGAACACCGAAACCGGGCGCGTCCACCACCTTCTGGCCAATAAGGACGGCGCGCCGATCACAATCACGGCCGATGAGACGCTGTCGGCAGCGGTGACCGTGCTGCGCGACAAGCGCATCGGTGCGTTGATCGTGGTCGACGCGGCCGGGACGCTGGCCGGCATCCTGTCCGAACGCGACATCGTGCGGAAACTGGCCGAAACGCCGGGCCAGACCCTGCCCCAAACGGTGGCGGAGAACATGACCCGCACTGTCACGACCTGCGGGCCGTCCGATACGCTGATCGAGGTTTTGCGCCGCATGACCGAAGGGCGGTTCCGCCACATGCCGGTGGTGGAAAACGGTGCCATCCGCGGCATGGTCACCATCGGCGATGTCGTCGGGTACCGATTAAACGAGCTAGAGCATGAGGCGCTGCAACTCAAACAACTGATCGTGGGGTGACGCGCCGCACGCGGGTGCCCCGATCGGGGGGCCTGCTTACCGGGCGACCGGCGCGGGTTCCGTCGGCCGCGCAAACCACATCCACTGCACCCTCCAGCCCAGTCAGATCGCGGCGGGGCCACTATGGCGCTGACCCCGCACCCTCGGAAATCCTTTGCCGATTGCCCCCGCAACCTTCTGCGGAGCCCTGGGCCCAAAGCGTGGCGGGGGCTTCCCGACAAGGTGTTCGGTGGCGTCCTTGTGGCATTTTCCGTTCAAGGCAGGTCAGCCTTCATCAGAAAACGCCACCAAGATTATCAGGATACTGATCTTGAGGCAGCGATGTCTGATCCAGTGTGAACGGAAATTACCCTAGCGTCGCCGCCGAACGCCGGCCAAGATGACCAGACTGCCGAGCAGCCCCAGGATCGCAGGGGGCAGGGGGATCACCGCGGTGGCAAAAACATCGAGCGAGACGCCCGCTTGCCCAAACCGTCCGCCAGCAAAAGGATCGTCCCCGAACTCACCCGTAACCCGCAAGACCGCCGTGCCGTTCGGGAAAAGATCCATCGTATCGGCGCTGCCCGAAAGATCCGCGAATGCGAAGTCCAGCGTGTCGAGCCCCATCGGATCGGATGTGTACTCAAACCCGGTCAACGTGCTCGACGTCATGGTCTCCCCAAGGCTGGCATCGCCGACGGCCAGCGATCCGGGGCCACCGATACTCTGATCCTCTTCGATATCGGCAAACATCGCGATGGTAACATCGCTTGTCCCATCGTCGAGCACACCAACGCCGTCCAGCAAGAGACCGTCGTCGATAAACCGGCTGGCGCCGGTGGCGGAAAACACCGGCGCGCCGACAGGATCCACGGTTGCGGCCATGGCCCGCGGGGCGGGCAGGCCCAGCAGCAGGACCACAAAAAGACAGATGCTATAACTGCGCATTCCAACCTCCTTACGTCGATCCAAGAGACGGCGTCCTTCTTGGATTAAACTATAAACACATCCTCGATAATGACGACATCCCGCTCGGGTGTGTCGAGCACAAGAACCACATCCGGGCCAAAAATCCGCGAAAAATCGATGCTGGCATCGCCAAGCTCCAGCGTGTCGACGCCAACCTCAAAGTCGAGGATCCGGACGATGTCGCGCTGGCCGGCGATGTCCTGGAATTCAAAGACATCGGCGCCGCCAAAGCCCGCCAGCACGTCAAGCGGCCCACCGCCGGTGCGGATGATGTCGTCACCCTCTGTCCCGAACAGCACATCGACGCCGGTGGTGCCTTGGATGATGTTGGGCTGACCCTCATCGACATCGGTCACTGTGACGGAAACAAGCGCGGTGTCGGTCAGCGTGCCGTCCGAGACGGTGACCTCAAGATTGTAAATGTTGTCGCCGCCTTGGTCGTCCGGCATCTCGAAGTCGGGCGGAGCCTGGAAC
>CALCPC010000264.1 GCA_937900975.1 uncultured Paracoccaceae bacterium | reverse complement strand
CGACGCCAACGATCCGGGGCCACCAAACCCCGATATGCCGCCGCGCGCCGCGCGGCCCGACGGCGACCCAGGCGAGATAGGCGACAGCCAGGAAATGGACATACCGCAATATCCCAAAATCGGTCTTGGTGATGAACTCTCGGTTCTCAACCCGCCACCCGATCACAGCGCTGCGCCAGTCCGACCAAAACACCGCGTCCTGCCAGTCATAGCGGCGCAGGCTGATGTGACTGGCGAAAAAGAAAACGACGACAATCGCCAGCGCCGCAAGGATCAGCCAACGGTTGACCGGAGGCGCCGGGATCCTGCGGCGCATGAAGGCGAACCCGGTGAATAAGACCAGCTGCCAGGCGTATGGGTTGAAAAACCAGCTTCGCTCATTCCCGGGCGGGTCGAACCAGTACTGCGCCGGCAGGTGCAGAAAGGACACGGTTTCGGCCAAGGGGGCCAAACCGTCCCACCCCTCGTCGGCAAATCGCCCGACGCTGGTCGCCATCCACAACGCCACCAGCGCGCCCAGCGCGACCGCGGGATGGATGCGCGCCAAAGCCATCACCAAGGGCATCATCGCCAGGATGACAAGATACATTGGCAAAATGTCGAAGTAATTGGGCACGTAGGTTAACGTCATCAGCCCAAAGAGGTTCCGCTCCGGCTCATTAAAAAACGGATGGAGGTTCAGTTGGTTGATGTAGTCGCGCTCCAACCCTTCGAAACTGTTCAGCCAAACCATGCTCATCGCGATGATGGCGAACATGCCGATATGGGCCCAGTAGACCTGCCAGACACGGTGCGCCGTCCGCACGGTGCCCAGGATCCAGCCGGCCCGGTCGAACACCGCGCCAAACGCGATCGCCGACGCCATGCCAGAGCAGAAGACGAAGCTCTCCGTTGCGTCCGAAAAGCCGAACCGCGCGGGGATCCATTTGGTCCACGGGTTTGCGGGCGTGTGGGCCAGCAAAATGATGAACATGCCAAGGCCGCGAAAGAAATCCAGCCTGGAATCTCGCGGCCGTTTCGCTGTTTTGGCTTGGGTGGGAGGGGCGTCTGTCATGTCGTCTGGGCCACGGGTCTGCGTCACGGCATTGTCAGGGCGACCGGGCGGGCATCGCGGCGGGCGGTGCTGATCAGATCGCGGCGGCGGGCGGTGTAGCCGTCCTCGGCCCCGCCGCGGCGTTTCTGCCGCTCGGCCAAGATCTCTTCGGCCGCCGACAGATACCCGCCCCGAAGCGCGGCTTCAATGGTCAAACGTTCGAACACATCGCGTTGTGCGTGGCTGCCGCCGATGGTTTGCATGTCGGGACGGGCCGCGCGCAAATTTGCAAAGGCGCTGGCATATCGTCCCTCGGCATAGGCTTCGAGCCCGCGCGCCGCCGATAGGCCGGGACGGCGAAAAATCGCCTCCCGCTCGCCCCCCGGCTTCTCTGCCGTTTCGGCCATCCGCGCCAGCATCCGCCGGACCGCCCCAGACCGGGCACCCCCCATCAGCGACAGCATATAGTGGAGATCGGCGAAAACCAGGCAGCCATCCTCAACCCGATGCTCCGAGATTTTGGCAAGCTCTTCCCAGCGTGGGCCGACATCGACCCCCTCAATCTCCAGGCGCGACAGCAGCGACGCGCCGTTTGAGATATCGCGGTAATCATCGGTGCGATCCGCGCGAATTTCGCTGTCGTAAAGCGCGAGCGCGGCGTCGTAGTCGCCAAGATCCACATGCATCAGCGCGATGTGCCACCAAACGTGGTAGCGAAAATTATTGCAATGGCCCCAGGCGGCGGTTTGGGTTTGAAGCCAGACGACGCCGATTTCGGCCCGCGCGGTCATATCATAGACATGCGCGAGCGCGTGCAGCCCCCAGGCATCGTCCGACGTCTGCTCTAACCCCCGATGCGCTGCAGCCTCGGCGCGGGCATATTCCCCGGTTTCCTCCAGCGTGAAGGCGTGGCAGCCGTGCCAATAGCCGGCGGCGGCATGGTCGGCATAGGCCGGCGCAATCGCTTCGAGCGCGGCGCGCATATGTCCAGGCTGGCCAAGCAGGAAGCGGATCGATTGAACCAGCTTCATAGCCAAAGCGTCCTCGGGCCAGCGGTGCAACAAGTCTTCCAATGCGCTTGCCGCGCGGGAGGGGTATCCGGCCAGCCAAGCGCGGAGCGCGTCGACATAAATCCGCTCTCGCTTTGTGCCCCCACCGGCGGCCTCGGCGGCCCTAAGGGCATCGCGCGCGGCGTCCTCAAGCTCGGCCCGCCCAAGAAGCAGGCAGAAAAGGCCGCGCGCAGCATGGGCCTGCGCAAAATCGGGCGCCGCGTCCAGCGTGGCGGCCAAAGCGGTCGGCGTCGCGGCGCTATGGGACAGAAAACCGTGCACGGTCCCGTTCCAATGGCCGACGGCGCTTGCGCACGAGAGACTGGTCTCGCACCCGCTTAGATCGGTCGGCATTCCCATGATCGCACTCCGCTTTAGACAAACCTTCTCCTTTGGCTTCAATCAAATAAGCCCAAAGCCCTGAACTCACATGGCCGTCATGTCACAATCATTTTATTCGCATGACACAAGCATTTCCGGATCCTTCAGGCGATGACCAGCGTTCGCGTCAATAAGCCCGTCCTATCGGCGATAACCGGCCTCCTTCTGGT
>CALCPC010000263.1 GCA_937900975.1 uncultured Paracoccaceae bacterium | reverse complement strand
CAGTTTCTGAAGTTGCGGGATGCTCTGCGGTGAGACGGCGACACGCGCCTCATCCTGGCTTTTTTCCGTGACAATGCCTATCCGCATAGATCGTTGGCTCCTTCAGTCTGGGGTCCTTGGGCGCGGGCGGACCGCTTGTTGCGTGTTTTTCGTCAAGGGTCAAATGGTTATCGGTGCGGGCCAAGCATCGCCGCCGCGCCAGCCGCGCGGATTTGCCGCCGCGCACCCCCTTCCCCCTTGATCTCACGCGCCAAGATGCGACGATCTGGCAGGATGGCAACAGAAAGGTTACCGGAGGCCGATCCTTGACGGTTGCCCAAGCCCCGCGCCATTACGAAAAGACGGTCGCGGGCCGGCCTTTTTTGTGGTGTGTATGAGGGTGCAATGCCCGCTGTAAGCCGCCGGATATGCTGTTTGGGACTGGCTGCGGCCGGCTTGGGTGCCGCGCCGCTGGGCGGTGCGGTGCTGCGGATCGACGAGACGGCGCTGGGTCTTGCGCGCGACCGCGCGGCGGGCATCGACCAGTTGCACAGCCTGTCGGTCGCCGTCGCGGGTGAGCGTGTGTTGGCAGAGGCTTTTCGCGGCCCCAAGCTGACGACGCCGGTCAACGTAAAATCGGTGTCGAAGACGTTGCTTGCGACGCTTGCGCTGATTGCGATCGACAAGGGGTTTCTGCCGGGGCCCGACGCGCCGATGCTGCCGCTTCTTGGCCGCTATGCGCCGCAGAGCGTTGCGCCGGGCGCCGAGGGCATCACCGTCGGGCATTTGATGTCGATGCAAAGCGGCCTGGTGCGCACCTCGGGCGGGGCTTACGGCGATTGGGTGACGTCGCCGAATTGGATCCACTATATCCTGACGCGCCCTCTGGTGGCGCGGCCTGGCCAGCGGATGAGCTATTCGACAGGCGATTTCCATCTTTTATCGGCCGTCCTGACCGCGGTGACGGGGCAAAGCACCCACAGCCTTGCGCGCGACTGGCTCGCCGCACCTTTGGGGATCGCGATCCCGCCCTGGACCCGCGATCCGCAAGGCGTGTTCATGGGCGGCAACAATATGGCCATCAGCGCCGAGGCGATGGTGCGGTTCGGCGAGATGGCGCGCGCGGGCGGGCTGTATCTGGGCCAGCGGGTGGTGTCATCCACGCTGCAGACCGCCGCATGGACGGCGCGCGGGCGCTCGCCATTTTCGGGCGACGCCTATGGCTATGGCTGGTTTTTGGCCAAGTTCGGCTGGGATGACGTGTATTACGCGCGGGGCTATGGCGGACAGATGATTTATGTCGTGCCATCGCGGCAAACGGTGGTCGCGATCACCTCCGACCCAAGCCGCCCGGCCCGCCGCACCGGCCATGGCGGTGTTTTGAACCAATTGGTCGCGCGGGACATCTTGCCCGCGATTGCGCAGGGCTAGCCTGGGCGAGGGTTGCGCATGTCGGCCTCGATCCGAAAGAGACCTGAGCCGCCGTTTGGCCAAGATTTCGCGCGGGGCCGACAGCTTGGCCGGGGCGCCCTCTGTTTTTTGCGGGCCCCCTGTTTTCCGCGAGGTTTATCGGCGTCGGTTCTGCGTCGGCGTTTCGGCCAGGGATCGGCGCGCCGGACCCCGGTCGGCAACGCCGCGGACGGTCGCATATCAAACGCGCCGGCTTGGGGGCGGTGCGACGCTCCCCAAAAACCCTAGCAGAACGCCCTGCGGGGCCTGTTGGCGCCGACGGATTTTACGGATTTAAAATCGTCTGTTGCCTTCGATTAGAGCATTTTCCGTTCAAAGCAGGTCAGTCATCATCAGAAAACGCGTTCA
>CALCPC010000262.1 GCA_937900975.1 uncultured Paracoccaceae bacterium | reverse complement strand
GCACTGCAGCAGGCGGCCCCCCGGCAGGGGTGACAAAGCTGCCGAACCCCGTGACCGCCCCCCAAAAATATCCCAATCCGGGTGTCTTCGGCGCCGTCGGCACCCAGTCGCGGGCCCGCAACAGCTGGTAGAGCACAAAACCCACGGCAATCAGACCGATGGCAAGCTTGATCGCCACTGGCCCGCTGCGGCTAAAGAGGAGAACGCCAAGCAGCAGACCAATCGGCGCGCCAAGAAGAAGCGCGCGCGCCGCCGCCACATTCCAGCGCCGCCAATACACCCGCACGGCGGTCGCATCGATGGTCATCAAAACCGGCAACATCAGCGCAACTGCCTGTTCGGGGGGCATCACCAGCGCCAGGATCGGCGTCGCGACAAAGGTCGGTCCGTTGGCAAATCCGCCCTTTGCAACCCCCGCAAACAAGACTGCAGGAACCGCAACGGCAAAGAAAATGGGGTCCAGCACCATAACAAACCCATCCGAAACCGGCGCGCCGCCACATCAGCGCGGACTTGCGATGCCCCCTAAATCTGTCTAGGGCAAATCGCGACACTAGGTCCTTAAGCGGAGATACTCACCATGGCACGCGCAAAAATCGCCCTAATCGGTGCGGGACAGATTGGCGGCACGCTGGCGCATTTGGCAGGACTGAAGGAGCTTGGCGACATCGTGCTCTTCGATATTGCCGAGGGGACACCGCAGGGCAAAGCATTGGATATCGCGGAAAGCGCGCCGGTCGATGGGTTCGACGCCGCGCTTAAAGGCACGAACGATTACGCCGACATTGCCGGCGCGGATGTTTGCATCGTGACCGCCGGCGTGCCGCGCAAGCCGGGGATGAGCCGCGACGATCTTCTTGGCATTAACCTTAAGGTGATGAAGTCGGTGGGGGAGGGCATCGCCGCCCACGCGCCGGATGCGTTCGTCATCTGCATCACCAACCCGCTCGACGCGATGGTCTGGGCCTTGCGGGAGTTTTCGGGCCTGCCCAAGACGAAGGTCTGCGGCATGGCCGGCATCCTGGACAGCGCGCGGTTCCGACACTTTCTGGCGGAGGAGTTCGAGGTGTCGGTCAAGGATGTCACGGCCTTCGTGCTGGGCGGGCATGGCGACACGATGGTGCCCTTGACGCGCTATTCCACCGTCGCGGGCATCCCGTTGCCGGATCTGGTCGAGATGGGTTGGACAAGCCAGGACAAGCTTGACGCGATTGTGCAGCGCACGCGCGACGGCGGGGCCGAGATCGTCGGCCTGCTTGGCAATGGCTCGGCCTTTTACGCACCGGCGGCTTCGGCGATTGAGATGGCGGAGGCGTATCTTAAGGACCAAAAACGCCTGCTGCCCTGCGCTGCCCATATCGACAACGCCTACGGGGTCAAAGGCATCTATGTCGGCGTGCCCACGATCATTGGCGCCGGCGGCATTGAAAAAGTGGTCGAAATCAAGCTGAACAAAGATGAACAGGCGATGTTCGATAAGTCGGTTGGCGCCGTTCAGGGCCTTCTCGCCGCCTGCAAGGACATCGACACAACGCTCGCCTAATCCGGCGGCCGCGACCAGTTTTTGTGAGGAAAATCCGCTTGTTGAGGGTGCGCCGCCGCGGCGGCGGACCCGGCGGCGCTGGCATCCCGGCACGGCGTTTGCGCCGCCTCATTTTTTAGCACCACTTTTCTAAACTTCGTGTTACCGTTCACCACTGACTAGGGACGGTGTTTTTGTCGGGGGTGGTTTCCCCCGGCGCGTAACGAAGGGAGGGAGTGTGCCGTGACCGACAGCCATGCTGCGTGCCGGTTTCGTGTGCACCGCATCGTCCAATCCAAAAAACTCAAGCTTAACGAGGTGAAGATGTCTTTCACGCATTCTATCCGCGGCCTGTTGGTCGCGGTCTTGTCGTTGTTTCTGTCCGTCGGGGCAGCGCAGGCGACAAGTTACCAATTGCACGACAATCCCGACGGGGCGATGCCCGCGCATTCCTACGGCCTGCGGCTCGACTCGGAGGGCATGTTGTTTTCAATGACCGGCGGCGGTGGCGGGCTTTATATGCATGTCAACGAAACCGATAAGACCGCCCTGTTGACGGGCACGATCTTTGAGAGCCACAGCGACGGCAGCTTCGGCACCACCGGGTGGACGGTCGATTACTTGCTGACCGATCTGGTGATCGCCGCCGATGGCACGTTCGAGGCGTTCAACGGCATGGGCACGCTGACCGACGGGACAACGACGATCCAACTCGACGGCAAAGCCGAGAAAGATGGCAGCGTCTTTGATTTCGAGATCGATCACCGCCTGCCGTCTGGCAGCAACACATTCACGGGGGCGGGCTGGATTATGGCCGAAAACACCAATGATTTTCTGGTGACCGCTGTCGTTGTGCCGCTGCCCGCGACGCTGGGCCTGATGTTGGGCGGGCTGGGCCTGCTTGGCGCAGCCGGGGTTGCCCGCCGCAAGACCGCCTGAACCAAAACGCCGAACACCGTCTGGAAGCCGCCCTTTTGGGCGGCTTTTTTTGTTTTGCGCCTGGGAGAGGCCTCTTGTGATCACAATTGTCGGACGTGTGATCACAAGAGGGATTTGCAGTCAAGAAACCGCAAAGGCTGTGAAAATACCCTTTGCCCCGGTTGGCCGCTCTGTTCTACGCATTGACTAATCTCGCGCCCGCGCTAGCGCGCAGACCAAAATCCCGCGCCCGCCCCTGCGCGACCGGAGCCACGGAAGGATCGCCCGCCGATGAACATCCACGAATATCAAGCCAAGCAGCTACTAAAAACCTACGGCGCGCCGGTCTCGGACGGGCGTGTTGTGCTGCGCGCGGAAGAGGCGAAAACCGCGGCCAGCGCCCTGGACGGGCCGACTTGGGTGGTCAAGGCGCAGATCCACGCCGGCGGCCGCGGCAAGGGCAGCTTCAAGG
>CALCPC010000261.1 GCA_937900975.1 uncultured Paracoccaceae bacterium | reverse complement strand
GGCGGGAGCTGGGGTTGGACAGCGTCCCGCCGGTATAGCCCGAGAGCGTGGCCACCACCCCATCGACGCGGGCGAAATCGCTTTCCACGCACCAAAAACAGCCGCCCGCAAAAACCGCGGTTTTTAAGGTCTCCGCTGAGGCGGCAGTGGGGATCAGGGCGGCGGCGAAAAGGACGGCAAGGACGCGCATCATAGGGCTCCTGAGTTATGGCGGTCTGAGATGTGCCCGCTTTGACGAAGGCGGGCAAGCGCCTGGGGCCGTGTCTCACGCCATTGTCAGGCGCGGGCGGGCGTTGCCCGTGCTAGCCACCACACGCAATCGGAAAAGGAGTTTTGATATGCGCATCGTTCAGACAGTGGCTTTGATGGTTTGGGCCGGTATGGCCATGGCCACCCCCTTGACCGAGCGGGCGGGATGGGCGGTGATGCCGACGTCCAAAACCTATGACGCGTTGGTCGAGGCAACCTTGGCGTCGGTGAAGGCCAATAAAATGGGCGTGGTCACCCAGGCCGGACCGACGGGCATGGCGGCGCAGCGCGGCTTTACCATCCCAGGCAATCGCGTGATCGGGGTCTATCGCAATGACTTTGCAGTCAGCGTGATCGGCCTGTCGGTCGCTGCGATGATCGAGGCGCCGATCCGGATGTATGTCACCGAAAATGCGGACGGAACGGCGACGCTAAGCTACAAGACACCCAGCTTTGTCTATGCGCCCTATCTTGAGGAAGGCGGCGCGGAGCTGGAGGCCATTGCCGCAGAGCTAGACACAATCTTTGCCAGCATCGCGCGCACGGCGGTCGAGTAGCGCGCGCGCCTTGCCGAGCATCGCCAAACGCGCCAGGCTGGTCGGGTTCGGTATGGGGTGGGCATGACAAAGCTTGGGCATAACAAAGGACCGGCGCTGGTCCCCGGGGCGGGCTGGCGCAGCTATTGCTGGCGCCGGGCGCGGGCCGATCTGGTTGGCGCAAAACTGCCGATTGAGATCGTGCGCCAGCGGGTGCGCCGGGCGCGGGAACTGGGCCTCGCCTACCCACACTATGCGCGGGTTTTGATGGGGTCTGGCCGCGATATCGTCGGTTTCCTGTTTACCTGCGACGCGCTGGGCTTGCGGTTGCGGCGCCGGCTGGTGATGCCAAACCCCGTGCGGGACAAGTTGGCCGCGATCAAGCGCGCCGACCTGCTGGCGCTTGCGCCCGAAGGTGAGGCGCCAGAGGCGTTCCGGCGCGAACTTGTCGAAATCTCAAGGCTCGATTTCGCCGCGGCGGGCGAGACACCGGCGGGTCGGCCATGGCGGTTCGCCGGAACAGCCATCCAAGCGACGTTGAGCGCGGCCGGACTGCCGGGGCGCGGGGTTGTTTTGGTGGCCGAGGATGCGGCGCAAGCCTGGGTCGTGCCGGGGCGCTTGGGCGGCTTCGTCGCAGCCGACGCCTATTTCACTGGCGGGGAACAGGGGCCGTCATAAACCGTTCTTCGTCGTTCAAAACTGGCGTCGGGCGAAAGCCGAATTGCCGGTAAAGCGGCGCGGCGCTGCCCGGTGCCTCCACCACGTCCAGCGTCAGGGTCTCTCGCCCCCATAACCGGGCCATGTCAAAGGCCAGCGACAGCGCGGCCCGTCCATAGCCCCGCCCCTGGAACGCATCGCCGATCATCAGACGCCAGAGATACGCGGCGTTCGCAGGCTCCCAGTCTTCGGGCGGACCGATCAGGGCGCCCGTGTCGATCATCGCGATCAGACCGACAGCGACGTCGCCGTCGCTCAAGCCGCGCAGCCAGACATTGGGTTCGAACTGTGCTTGAGCGATGGTAATCGCGTTTGAGGCGACGAACCGCTCCTGCCCGTCTTTTAAGCGCAAGCGCAGAAAGTCGGGCACCGTGGCGCGGTCGATTTCAACCGGCGTCAGCATCAGCGCCGGTTGCGCGCCGCCAGAAGCCGGAGGCGAAGCGCGTTCAGCTTGATAAAGCCCGCCGCGTCGGCCTGATCGTAGGCGCCCGCGTCCTCTTCAAACGTTACATGCGCCTCAGAGTATAGGCTTTGATCGGACCAGCGGCCGACGACGCTGGCCTGGCCCTTGAACAGCTTCAGCCGCACGGTTCCCGAAACATGGGTCTGGCTGGCATCGATGGCCGCTTGCAGCATCTCCCGCTCGGGGCTGAACCAAAACCCGTTATAGATCAGCTCTGCATAGCGGGGCATCAGCTCATCCTTCAAGTGCGCGGCGCCGCGGTCGAGCGTGATGGACTCGATCCCACGATGCGCCGCCAACAGGATCGTGCCCCCTGGCGTTTCGTAAATGCCGCGGGATTTCATGCCGACAAACCGCCCCTCGACCAAGTCGAGCCGCCCGATCCCGTGCCGCCCCCCCGCGGCGTTGAGCGCCGTCAGCAGCGCCGCAGGCGACAGCGCTGTGCCATCGATGGAGACCGGATCGCCCGCCGCGAACCCGATCTCGATATGCTCGGGCGTATCGGGCGCGTCTTCGGGATGAACGGTGCGCTGGTAGACATAGTCTGGCGCGGGCTCTGCCGGGTACTAAAGAACTTTCACCTCAGACGAGGTTTGATGGAGGTTCGCGACAGACCTGAACGG
>CALCPC010000260.1 GCA_937900975.1 uncultured Paracoccaceae bacterium | reverse complement strand
CGCGCGGGGCATGGGGGTGTGGTGCTGCCAGCCATCGCCTAGCGGATCGGCTGGTGGACGGTCACCAGCTTGGTGCCGTCGGGGAACGTCGCCTCAACCTGGACATCGTGGATCATCTCGGAAATCCCCTCCATACATTGCGCGCGGGTGACAACATGCGCCCCGGCCTCCATCAGATCGGCGACCGAGCGGCCGTCGCGGGCGCCTTCGACGACGAAATCCGTGATCAACGCAATCGCCTCGGGGTGGTTCAGCTTCACGCCACGGGCAAGTCTGCCGCGCGCGACCATGGCAGCGACGCTGACCAGAAGCTTGTCCTTTTCGCGGGGGGTAAGGTTCATTGGCGGTCCTTAGGTCAGTTTAGCTTTGCCAAACACGCGGCAGCGCGCCGTCGCGAAAGGCCGTGAGAAAGCGGATCAGCCCAGCACGCAAAGGCGTGGCATCCGCTGCAAGAAATCGGCACACCAGCGCGCCATTCCAGGCCGAGGCAGCCGCCCCCGGCGGCAACGCCGCGCGCGCGCGATCCAGCCGGTCCTCGGCGTCCGGCGCGATCATCGCAAAGGTTGCGAACGCGCGCGTATCGCCCAGCGCCGCGGGACCGCCAAGCGCCGAAAGCGGCGGGATCAGGCGCAACGCTTCGGCAAAAACCAGCCGCCCGTTGCGGCGGATGCGCCAGTGATCCAAAAGACCCGCGTCCTCCAGCGTTTCACCCATCGCGCGGCGGCCAAGCACCACCGTCTCCAACAGCATCAGCGCGGCGCCATCCTCCAGATCTGCGCCAAGGCGGCGCTCAAGACGGCCGCCTTCGAAAAGGATCGTCTCCTGCGGCAACCAATCAAGCCGCGCCCCGGCACTAAGCGTCAGGTCGATGTCGCTCCGCCCCGCGCCGCCCCGCGCCCGGTAAACCCGCTCTGCCGCCTGGCTGGTCACGACGCCCGCGGCGCCGGGCCCAAGGCTGACCTCCAGCCGAAACCGGTCGCCGCCGGTGATACCCCCCGCGGTGTTCACCCAAACCGCCTCTGGCACCGGCGCATGCGTTTTCGGCAGCAGGATCTTGGCCGACCCCGATTGAAAAAGCCGGTCGAGACGGATTTGACCATCCGCACGCCGCCACGCCACCGCCGCCCGTCCCCGGGCGCGCTGCAGGGTGAGTTCTTCCCCGGCGTCGTACATCATCCTCACTTATCAAGCCGAGCAAGCATCCGGCACGCTCCAGCCTAGGCACCGGCCGGGCTTCGGGCAAATCTTTTTGCTTAAAGCCACCGGTGTTGCCCAAAGCGGTATCAGATATCGATGGCTGTGAACGCGTTCTTCAGCGCCCGGCTCCACGCGTCGGACATGGCGCCGAACACCTCATCGCCCGCCTCGATTCGCAAGCTTTCGTCGACGCGACAACTGTCTTTGGCAATAACCGTCAGATCCAGCGGCATACCAACCGAGAGGTTTGATCGCAGCGTGGAGTCCATCGACAACAGCACCGCCTTTTTCGCATCCGTCAGGCTGGTTTCCGGCGTTACAACCCGGTCGAGGATCGGTTTGCCGTATTTATGCTCTCCGATCTGAAGGTAAGGCGTGTCCGCGGTCGCCTCGATGAAATTGCCCTCGGGATAAAGCAGGAAAAGCCGCATCCCCCCGCC
>CALCPC010000259.1 GCA_937900975.1 uncultured Paracoccaceae bacterium | reverse complement strand
CATGAGCTTTATCATAAGGCTCATATGGGGCCGGTCCTTGGTCGGGGCAATGGTTTGGGACCTGCGGCGCCTGTGTCGTCTGATCGCGGCTATTAGGTCCGACGCGCCGCCATGCGGGCAAAGGTGCGGTCCAGCCGGTTCTTGCGGGCGATGTTTCCGGAGGGCGCCTTGTTTTTTATTGCAACTCATTCTCAATTGCATTGACAGCGCGAAGCCCTCGCCTATCTTCGCCAGCATCCAGACGCTGATCGGGAGACGATGGATGACGCGGTTCTTTTTTGCGGTTTGCCTCGCTTTTGCGGTCGCCACCCCCGCAACGGCAGAAAAGTTCAAGGTGGCCACCACCTTCACGGTGATTGCCGACATGGCCGCCAATGTCGCGGGGGACGCGGCGGAGGTTGTGTCAATCACAAAACCGGGGGCGGAGATCCACAATTACGCCCCCACGCCGCGGGACATTCTGGCCGCGCAAGA
The DNA here is from genome assembly GCA_937900975.1 of uncultured Paracoccaceae bacterium. Classification (GTDB taxonomy): domain Bacteria; phylum Pseudomonadota; class Alphaproteobacteria; order Rhodobacterales; family Rhodobacteraceae; genus Algicella. The sequence continues at coordinate 1,671 of CALCPC010000259.1, read as the reverse complement.
TGCGGATTTGATCCTGTGGAATGGGCTGAACCTCGAACTTTGGTTCGAGCGCTTTTTTCAAAATCTGCGCGATGTGCCCTCGGCCATCGTCACCGAGGGGGTCGTGCCGCTTAGCATCGGGGATGGGCCCTATGAGGGGAAGCCGAACCCGCATGCCTGGATGGCGCTCGACAGTGCGCTGATCTATGTCGACAACATCGCGGCAGCGTTGGCCACGCACGACCCGGCGAATGCCGAAACCTATCGTGCCAACGCGGCCGCCTATCAAGATGAGATCCGCGCCACCATAGCACCCCTGAAGGCGGCGCTTGAAACCATCCCCGAAAACGCGCGGTGGCTTGTCTCCTCGGAAGGGGCGTTCAGCTATCTCGCGCGGGATTTCGGGTTGAGGGAGCTTTACCTCTGGCCGATCAACGCCGACGCGCAGGGCACGCCGCAGCAGGTGCGCCGGGTGATCGACACGGTGCGGGAAAACGCGATCCCCGTGGTTTTTTCGGAAAGCACGATTTCCGCGGCGCCGGCCGAGCAGGTGGCGCGGGAGACGGGCGCGCGCTATGGCGGTGTGTTGTATGTCGACAGCCTCAGCGGGCCGGACGGCGCCGTTCCAACCTATCTCGACCTGCTGCGCGTGACGTCCGAGACCATCGTCCGTGGCCTGACCGATGGCTGACGCGCCGGGGCTGGTCGTCGACGATATCTCGGCGACCTATCGCAACGGCTTTACCGCGCTCGCAAACGCAAGCTTCGAGATCCCGGCGGGCAGCATCACGGCGCTGGTCGGCGTCAACGGCGCGGGCAAGTCCACGCTGTTCAAGGCGATCATGGGTTTTTTGCGCCTAACCTCGGGCTCCATCACCATTTTTGGCGACAGTGTGCCGGCCGCGCTGCGCGCCAACCAGGTGGCGTATGTTCCGCAATCGGAGGAGGTTGACTGGTCTTTTCCCGTCTTGGTCGAAGACGTGGTGATGATGGGGCGCTACGGGCATATGGGGTTTCTGCGGCGGCCGGGCGATGCGGACCGCCGCGCGGTCGACACAGCCCTTGCCCGCGTTTCGATGACAGAGTTCCGACACCGCCAAATCGGAGAGCTGTCGGGCGGGCAGAAAAAGCGGGTTTTTCTGGCCCGGGCATTGGCCCAGGACGGGCGGATCATCCTGCTTGATGAGCCTTTTACGGGCGTCGATGTGAAGACCGAGGACGCCATCATCCGCCTGCTGCGAGAGATGCGGGCAGAGGGACGGGTTATGCTGGTCTCAACGCACAACCTGGGCTCGGTGCCCGCGTTTTGCGACCGCACGGTGCTGTTGAAAAACACCGTCCTCGCCGCCGGTCCGACCGAGGCCGTCTTTACACAATCCAATCTGGAGCGCGCATTTGGCGGCGTTTTGCGCCATTTCGTCCTGGGTGGCGCCGATTTGCACCATGACGACGAGGCTGATCAACGCCAGATCACCGTCATCTCTGACGATGAACGCCCCTTTGTCATGTACGAAGACAAGGACAAGGAAAAGGTGTGAGCCAACTGCTGGAGCCCTTTACCTACCAATACATGACCAACGCGATGTGGGTCTCTGCGCTTGTGGGCGCGATTTGCGCGTTTCTGACGGCGTGTTTGATGTTGAAGGGCTGGTCTTTAATTGGCGATGCGCTGGCGCAGTCCATCGTGCCGGG
>CALCPC010000258.1 GCA_937900975.1 uncultured Paracoccaceae bacterium | reverse complement strand
TCAAACGGGCGATGTGGTCCCGCCGCGCGCAGGAATATGAGCAAAAGATCAATTCCGGCGATCTTATCTCAATCGCCGAGGTCGTGCGCGATCTTCACCGCAGCGACGATCAGCGAGAGCAGTCCTACTCTGAGCGCCAGCTTTACGAGGCGGCGCTTGAGCGGTTGACCCGCGAAGTCGCGGCCGTGGACGGTGTCGAGGAATTCCGCGCACAGGAGCGTGTGGGAGAGGTGCTCGGCAACCGCGCGGCAGCCTAGCGGACCAGTGCGGTCGGTGGTGGGTTTCGGCCGCCGACCTTTGTGCCAAGGGCTTCTGAGCGCGCAACGGGCCTTCTGCGACGGTTTAATCCGCGGTTTTAAGGGGCGTTGTCAGGGTCGCGCATCCTGATTTTCCGAGGTTGCGCAGGCCTTCCCCTGGGACGACTGACCCCGAACTGCTGTGGCTTCGCGTCATGATCCGGCGGGGCCGCGCTTCCTGATCCGCTGTGGCTGCGCACCCTAATCGGCAGGGGCTGCGCACCCTGCTCCGCGGGGAACGCCATCCTGGTCTGCAGGGATTGGCCACTCCGACCCGCTGTGGCTTCGCATCCTGATCCGCTAAGGCTGCGCATCCTAATCTGCTACAAAGATCGGAGGGCACTGCGGCGTGAACGCTCAAAATGCACCGTCTTGGTGTGTTGTGGATGAGCAGCGACGTCGCCTGGGACAGCTTCGCGCGCAGTCTATGGAACGCGCCTTGAGCAAACCGCAAAAGATCTGAACCATAAATCACGTCGTGAAGTCAAAGATATCAGCGCGATAGTTGATACTGGAGGGGCTGAGTTCCGCGCTGGGGCCGTTCAGCCGACCCCTTTCCGGCAATACGTGGCGCAGGGTTTGGGGTTTGCGCTGCGTGCTTTCGGCGCCGCTCCGACTATCGCCTTTCGTGGAATGCCTGAGACATCAAGCACAACATAATATTCTGAAATCATTTATTTTTTTGCTGCGCTTTCCGGTTCAGGTTTTTCACGAAACGCTTAGGGGCCCGACATAGGCGGCGCCCGGTCCGATTTGGCCAGTGTTCTGGCGTTATTGGGAGCTCTGCCGAACGGTCGCGGCACAAAGCTGCGCGCCAACCCGTCCCCACGCCGAGAGGCTGCGCCCCTTTCAAAGCGTTTTGCACAAGCCCTGACCCCCATAATTCTGCTTGAATTCAACGGCCTCGACACGTTCCGTGATGTTTGGCGCCTTAGGTTTTTCGCGAAACGCTTTAGGCAACGCTGTCGTGAGCCAGGGCTCGGGGCCTGTTGGTTTCGCGTGGCGGCTGGGCCCGCCTGGTTTTGGTGGGGCCGTCGCGCCGGCGCCTCGGTCAAGCGCGGTAAGCCGCTTGCCGGGCTGGCGTCGTTGAAACCGAGCGTGAGGCCTTAAGGGCTTTTGCACATCGAACCGCCCCAAGACTGCCCAGAACAAGCGGCGCCGCGCAGCCTGTTGCCGCGCCCAGCATCATCGGGTGGAGACAAGAGGGCCGGTGGCTCCTCCAGCCTTGCAAACCGTCCCGCGCATTTGACATAAATTTGAGACAGATGTGTGGCACCCCGCCGTTACCCCCTCCAGCCAAGGATCACAAAAATGGTGTTTCCCCCAATCGGGTCTCTTGTCGGACGAACTTTTGTCTTCGGCACCCAAATGGACGACCTGCTGACGCCAGGCTCTGGCCCAAACGTCATGGTCGCCCTGGCGGGTGACGACGTCGTGACCACATCGGTCGATGACGACGTGATCCTGGCGGGGCTGGGCGACGACACGGTTGTCTATGGCGGGGGTGCGGACCGGATCCTTGGCGGGGACGGGTTCGACACGGTTGAGATCGCGGCCGATGTCCAGGGGTTTCTCGACACTCTGTCGGGCCTTACGGCGGGCAGCGCGACGCGCCGCATCGACCTGGTCGATACGTCCGGCGCGG
>CALCPC010000257.1 GCA_937900975.1 uncultured Paracoccaceae bacterium | reverse complement strand
GTCGCCCACAAAGATGTCGATGCCCGGGGCAGCATATCGGTGCCCACCTGTCCAGGGCTTGATGTCCGGCTTAATCGCGAGGTCTTGAAAAAGCTGAGTGACCGCACGCTCCGACAACTCGGCCCCCACAACCCGAAAACCCTTGTCGCGCAAAAGACCGATGTCGCGCGTCTTGCCGCAAAGCGGCAAAAAAAGGCGCGCATCCTCCGGCAGGCCTAACGCCCCCAGGTGGCGGAGGAGCAACGCATTGCCATCTGCCTCATGAAACGCGTTTTGGCCACGCGCCCAACGCTCTTGCCAGAATTGCTGATCCATAAGACCCTAGCGATTGTTGTTGGGCAGCATCCGCTTCAAAAGGCCATCCTTCAGCCAGAATTGGTGCCGGAAGACCACCGCCAGATGGCCGAGGATCGCGGCCATCAACACGTAGCCCGAGACGATGTGGACCCATTTCCCCGCGGCGGCCATCGCCTCCCATTTTCCAATCGGGTTATAGAGCTTGTAGACGCCGAAAAGGTTCACCCCGAAATCGCCGGCCATCACATAGATGTAGCCGCTGACCGGCATCACGAACATCGCGAGGTAAAGCACCTGCTCACACCGATGCACAAAGCGCTGCGCAAGCGATGTCAAACCCGGCGCCCAAGGGGGGAGGGAGCCGACCTGGCGGTTAAGCAGGCGTGGGATGGCGATTGCCAGCGCGACGAGACCGAGCGATTTGTGCCAGTTATAGTAGAAGGCTTGGCTGAGCCCGGCGACGGTTTGGCCCCATTCCATACTGGTCATGATGGCACCGCCAACATACTGCAGCAAAAACAGGACCACGATCAGCCAGTGGAAAAGTTTGGTGAGGGCGCCATACCCCTCCGCTGTATTGACGATGCTCACGAATCTGACCCCCTCGTGCCGGCTGCCTTTTCACCAACGCTACCGCGTGCAACGCGGGTAGGGAACGCATTCGTCAGGGAGAGCATGCGTTTTCCGATGCAGGTGGACCGACCTGCATCAGAGCGCGCAACCGGCCCCTTGCGGGGCCGGTTCAGGGCGGTTATTCGGCCGCCGTCTCGTCGCTGAAGTCAATCGGGGCTTCCAGCGCTGCGGTCGCCTCTTCCTGACGTTCGGCCAGGATGTCGGCGTCGCGTTTGCCGGCGATCCGCTTGATATCATGCGTCGCACCGCCCGTCCCCGCCGGGATCAGACGACCGACGATGACGTTTTCCTTCAACCCGATCAGGCGGTCGCGCTTGCCTTGCGTTGCCGCCTCGGTCAGGACGCGGGTCGTCTCCTGGAAGGACGCGGCCGAGATGAAGCTGCGCGTCTGCAGGCTGGCCTTGGTGATGCCGAGCAAAATCGGCGCGCCCTTCGCGGGCTCTCGCCCTTCGGCCATCGCTTTCGCATTGGCTTCGTCGAACTCCACCTTATCGACCTGCTCGCCTTTCAGAAGGATGGTGCCGCCGGATTCAGACACCTCCCATTTCTGCAGCATCTGGCGGACGATCACTTCGATATGCTTGTCGTTGATCTTCACGCCCTGCAGGCGGTAGACGTCTTGCACTTCGTCGATCAGATAGTCGGCCAGCGCCTCGACGCCCAGGATCTGAAGGATGTCATGGGGGGCGGGGTTGCCATCCATGATGTATTCGCCCTTCTCGATCCAATCGCCTTCCTGCACGGGAATGTGCTTGCCCTTGGGCACCATGTACTCAACGGGCTCGGCACCCTCTTCCGAGGGCACGATGCTGATCCGGCGCTTGTTCTTGTAGTCCTTGCCGAAATGCACCTGGCCCGAGATTTCGGCGATGATCGCGTGATCTTTCGGCCGCCGCGCCTCTAACAACTCTGCCACCCGCGGCAGACCGCCGGTGATGTCCTTGGTTTTGGCCCCTTCGCGCGGGATCCGGGCCAGCGTGTCGCCGGCCTTGACCTCCTGCCCATCTTCGACGGATAGGATGGCATCGACCGACATCGCGTGAACTTCTGGGTTGCCATTGGCAAGGCGCACCGGCTCCCCCGTTGCCGGGTCCATCACGATGATCTCGGGCTTCAGCTCATTACCCTTGGGTGCTGTGCGCCAGTCCGACACGATTTTTTGGCTGATGCCGGTCGCATCATCGGTTTCTTCACGCAGCGAAACGCCGGCGGTCAGATCGACGAATTTCGCAACCCCGTCTTTTTCGGCGATGATCGGAAGCGTGTACGGATCCCATTCATACTACTTAACGACGCGCGCGACGATGGATACATGGGAAACGTGGACCTTCGGGCCATAGCTCATCTAGTAGGCTGCACGCTCCACCTCGGTCTCATCGATGATGGCAAGCTCCATGCCCCGCGACATAACGATTTGCTCGCCATCCTTGTTGGACAGCAGGCTTTCGTTGCGGAAAACGACGCGGCCGGCTTGGTTGGCCTCTTGGAACGATTGGCTGCCGCCCTGCGCGTTCCCGCCGATGTGGAAGGTCCGCATGGTCAGCTGCGTGCCCGGCTCACCGATGGACTGTGCCGCGATAATGCCGACCGCCTCGCCGGTGTTGACCATGGTGCCGCGCGCCAGATCGCGCCCGTAACACATGGTGCAGACGCCTTCCTCGC
>CALCPC010000256.1 GCA_937900975.1 uncultured Paracoccaceae bacterium | reverse complement strand
GGTGATGGCGGGCTAGAGCATTGCCGTTCCCATTGGATCAGACATCGCTGCCTCAAGATCGGTATCCTGATGATCTTGAACGCGTTTTCTAATGAAGGCTGCCCTGCTTTGGACGGAAAACGCTCTCATTGGGCCGTTCCAATGCGCCGCCGGGCTGCGTGCCGAGAGACAGCGGCGTCTCTTCGAACACGGGGTTGTCACTGGGCCCACCGGGATCAGCCCGTGCATCAACAGGCCCGGGCGAGCGCTTACCAAAATGACCTCCGGCAGTATCGACGGCTTTGCGGCCCGGTCGACCCACTGGCCCGGGGAATAGGGTGGCGTGGGCGTCATGTGCAACAGGGAAGAGGTGCCGGATTTCCGCATCCCGACCAACGACATCGCCGACCTTCTGTTGCCCCTAGGATGGGCCTGAATTGGCCGGCCGGACGACAGGGGCGGCGCGGAGAACGCCGGATCGCCTGTCATGCGATCTTGCGCAAATCCGTGATGCGGCAAGACAAGCGTTTGCCCCAAGATCGGGAACAACCGTCGCGATTGCGGACAATTCCCGACAAAATTTACCCAAGAATGTCTGCGCACGGTCAGCATCATGCTGATCTTGAACGCATTTTCTGAGGGCCTCAGCATCACCCTGAACGGAAAACGCCCTATCTTGCGCGGTCACAGGCTTTCGAGCACATGGCGATGCTCACAGTCACGAACTTCAGCAAAAACTACAGCGGTTTTTCCGCCGTCAGGGACCTTAGCTTCACGGTGGGACCTGGGCAGATCTTGGGACTTGTCGGGCCGAACGGCGCGGGGAAGACGACGACGTTGCGCGCCCTGTGCGGCATTGTTCCGCCGACCGCCGGGCAGATCTCTATCGCGGGCCATGACATTGTCAGAACCCCGATCGCGGCCAAGCGTAATCTGGGCTATATCCCTGACGATCCACGGCTTTTCGACACGCTCACGGTTTGGGAGCATCTGGCCTTCACCGCCGCCGCCTATAAGGTCGCGGCGTTTGAGGAGCGCGCCGAGACGCTGCTTGGCTCCTTTGAGCTGTCGCACAAGCGCGATACGCTGGTGCACAACCTGTCCCGCGGGATGCGCCAGAAAGTGGCCATTGCCTGCGCCTTTCTGCACGACCCGAAAGCCATCCTTTTCGATGAACCGCTGACCGGGCTCGACCCCCAGGGGATCCGCGGCATCCAGCAGGCCATCCGCGACCGCGCGCAGGACGGCGCCGCCATCATCATCAGCTCACATCTTTTAAGCCTGTTTGAGACCTTGTGCACGCATCTGATGGGGCTGAACCTGGGCCAGTGCCGGCGGTTCGGCACCATGGACGATGTCCTTGCAGAGTTCGGGCAATCCGACAGCAATTCGGCCCTGGAGGCGGCTTACTTCACGATCACGCAAGATCATATGACGGGTGACGCCTAAGCGATGGATGCAACGCTTCTTCGCCTTCTGGCCATGCGTCTGCGCGGCGCGCTTCGCCTGCGCCTGATGCAGGTGGTCAGCCTGCGCGGCGCCCTGGTTCTTGTGGCGCTGGGCGGCGTTCTTGCCCTGCTGATCGCTTCGGGGGATCTGGCGCCAGATGCTCCGCTTTTCGAGATGTCCGGCCTCGACACCGAGACGCTTGGCAATCAGATCAGCACCTTCATGCCGTTTGCCCTGCTTGGGATGACGGTGCTGACGGTGCTGCTGACCACAGGGCCATCGTTTCATTTCTCACCGACCGAGATCAACTACCTTTTCGTCGGACCGTTCAGCCGTCGCGACCTGATCCTTTACAAGTTCATCGCCTATGCGACAGGTGCGGGGTTGAGCGCGGCGCTTATTGCCCCCTTTGCTCAGGCGCAAACCGGGTCGGTTCTGTCGGCCTTTACCGCCGCGTTCCTGACACTCCTTTTCGTTCAGCTGAACAGTGCCGCCGTCGGCATGGCGTGGCAGACGCTTGAGCGCAACAGGTTTGCGCGGCTGAAATGGCCGGTATCTGCGGCCGTCTTCGCCATCGCGATCATCGCCATGGCCCACGCCTGGGCAGCCCCGGACCGCACCGTCTATGGCCTGCTGTCGGATGTGCGCCACTCCTGGCTCGGCACCGCCCTCCTGCTGCCTTACATCGTGTTTGCCGAGCTCTTTCTTGCAAGGGCCGGTTTGTCCGATCTGGCGGTGTGGGCCATCGCCGCGCTCCTGATCAATGGCGTGCTCTTGTGGGCGGTTATCCGGCTCGACGGCCGCACGTCCGAGCGCTCCTTGAAGGAGGTCACCCGCCAGAGCGACCGGTGGGAGCGGATGAAACAAGGCGGATCGTTCTGGGCCACCGAAAAGGCCGAGATCCGCTCGATCCCCCGCGCGCCGCGCTTGGGCGGCTTGGGCCCCATAGCCTGGCGCCAATCGATCAAGGCGGTCCGCAACTCCGCAAAGGTTGTCGCCGTCTTCCTGGCCATCGCCGCCGCGGCGGGACCGCTGACGGCAACCTTTGGCATTCCGATCACCGATGACCGCGCCTTGGTGATGATCCTTTTCTTTTTTGCCTTCATCGTCCCGCGCAGCCTGATCTGCGACTTTCGCGGCGACCTCAGCCGGATGGAGACCTACAAGACCTTGCCCATCGCCCCCTGGCGCATCTGCGCGGGGCAACTCGTGGTGCAGGTGCTGTTGTCTTATGCCGTGGCCCTGACAATGATCTTAAGCCTTCTGCTGTTCGAAGACCGTGTCGGCGCGGCCATGGCACTGGCGCTTGCGGTCTTCGCGCTTCCCCTCATGCTGCTGATCTACGCGGTTGAGAACACGATTTTCTTGCTGTTTCCGACAAAACTCGTGCCAATGGGGCGGGCGGATTTTGAGTTTCTCGGTCGTGCGATGGTCGAATTCATCGTCAAAACGGTGATCATCCTTGTGGCGGTTTCCGTGGCGGTTGGCGTTGGGGTGTTTGCGTTTGTGACCCTGAAACCGGCGTGGACCCTGCCCGCGCTGGCCGCTTGGGTCACGCTCAGCGCGATTGCGGGCCTCGCGACGCGGGTCCTGCAAACGGCGTTCAAACGGTTCGTGGTCGCAGAGGCGTTCGAGTAGCCCCACCCTTCTGCCCGCCATGCGCCAGCCCTAAAGCCGCAAGATCCGCGAAGAGCGGAAGCGCGGAAATTGGCCCGGTACTTCAGGCGCCGTTGGAACCGTGGGGCGCCCCGACAGGCACCACCGCCGACCGTCGAGCCCTGGCCGGCCCGCCCCGTGGGCGTTTTGCATGGGCCCGAAAAGGACCAAACCCTGAACGGAGCTGCCTGCAAAAGGGCCGGGCGCGGGTCCAGCGCTACAAGTGTGCTGCCCGGCGCCGGTCTGATGCAGGGATCTGCGACGCCCGACACTGGCCGCGCCGATCTGGAGGACCCGGTCGCGGACAAACGAGAGCGTCTCGATGGACATCACGCTGAGCTTGATCACGACGAACCCGCCGCGCCCCGGCCAACCCGACCCCAGCCGCGACGCCCGCGTCGATCCGGGTGCGCCGTTTCTGGGCCCTTTGATCGCGCGGCGGCGGGTGGGATCGGCGCAGGGCTGGATGGCTGACGGCCCGCGCGCCTTGGGGATGCGGGCAACACAGTCCTTCTGGTTCCAAGGCTCCCCGATTTAGGACAGGGTGCGCACGGTCGATCCGCCATGCCCAGGTCCCGAAGCCATTGCCTCTGCTGGCAGGGGGGGTGGACTGGGCCGCCTTTGCCGCGCTTCGGCCTCAACAAGACATCAGCGCCACGCTATCGTCCGCCACATCACACTTGCCCGGCAACCGTCGCGGCGCCCATCATGCGCTGCCGCAACCCCGATCCTAAGGAGCTTGGGATGATCCGAACCCTTTTTGCTAGCCTGGTCCTGGCGTTTACCGCAGCGCTTGCGACAGCGCATTCTCAAAAGCAGGGGACAACGCCGGCCGATGGGGCGACCGTCGCGAAGGTGGAGGAGCTTGCGATGCGCTTTGACGACCCGATGCGCATCAGCTCGGTCACGCTGACATCGTCCGGCGGTGCTGTCGCGCTGTCCCGCGAAACCGGGACCGATCCGGCAATGGAGTTTCGCGCAGTGCCGGTCGCCCCGCTGGCCCCGGGTGCCTATACGCTTGATTGGCGTGGCATGGCGTCCGATGGCCACCCGATGCAGGGCAGCTTTTCGTTCACGGTCGCCGATTGACGGGACTGGCCCCCATCGACGGCCTGGCGGTGTTGGCGATCATCGCCAAGGCCGTCGAGTATGGCGCAGCCCTGCTGGCCATCGGGGGTGTTTTGTTCGCGGTGGTCTTTGCGGCCCGAGCCGACGCGCCGGTTCTGGCTTTGGCGCGGCGTGTCGCCATGGGTGCGGCCCTGGTCGGGCTGGTCGTCCTGACGCTCCGGTTCGGTATCCGCGCCGCCCGGATCTCGGGCCTGGGGATCGAGGGTGCGTTGGATCCGGTGATGCTGGGTTTTGTCTGGGACAGCCCGCTTGGCACCGCCGCGCTCTGGCGCGGGTTCGGCGCCGCGGCCATCCTTGGCTTTGTTCTGCCGGGTGTCGGACGATGGGTCGCGCTTGGCGGCAGCGTTGCGGTCGCGCTGTCCTATACGCAGATTGGCCATACGCTCGGCGATCCGCGGCCCTTGCTTGCGCCTCTTCTTGTAGTGCATCTCTTGGCTGTCGCGCTTTGGGTCGGTGCCCTTCTGCCGCTATGGCTGGCGGCCCGCTCTGTGAACGGCGCGGCGCTTTTGCACCATTTCGGCCATGTTGCGGCCTATGCTGTTGCGCTGTTGACTGTCTCAGGATGTGTGTTGTCGTGGCTTTTGTCGGGATCGGTCACGGCGTTGCTGGGCACGGCCTATGGCGCAGGGTTGCTGGCCAAGGTCTTGGGGGTAAGCGGCCTTTTTGGTCTTGCTGCGTTGAACAAATGGCGCTCGGTCCCCGCCCTTCGCAGTGGAAACCCGGGCGCCGCCACGGCGCTGCGCTGGTCAATCGCGGTTGAGATGGCCGCCGTGGCGGCGATCTTGCTCGCAACCGCCACAATCACCAGCGTCACGACACCGCCCGCGAGGCTTTAAGGCGTTTTCTGACGATGACTGACCTGCTTTGAACGGAAAATGCTCTAGATCAGCTTTTCGGTCCACTGCGGACCATGGGCGCGGGCCGTGTCGAAGACATTGACGCCATGCTTGGCCGCGCCTTGCCGAGGTGGCGGCCCAAATTTGGCGGTGGGCCGGTAAGGCGCTTGGCACCGTTGCCCCTGCGATTGTTGATCCCGGTGACGCCTCAGGTATGGGGCGCGCTTAAACCCGTATCAGCGGGCTTTCGGTTGGGCGTTTTCGGGTTATTTCGTTGGCAGGGTCGGCCAAGCGATGGCCGCTGCCTGTCCGGTCCCCCGTCCGCTCAACCCGGACGCCGCCTTGAATGTGGGCGACCGAGGTGTGAACGATCCGGGATGTTCTGCGTGTCTTGGCTTTGACACCGGCGGACACCAGATCTGGGACCTGCGCACACGCGGGGGCCGTCGCCGGTGCTCACAAGGACAGCTGTTCGCGGACCGGTCCTCTGGCGATCCGGTTGCACAAATCCGCCTGTTTGATAGTCTCACAAACCCGGGGGAGGGCGGTCAGGCGGCATGGAAAAACCAGTGAAACGCAAAATCGTATCCTCTCGCCACCTGGCGGATGGCGAAGGCTGGCAAGCGTCGGAATTTGAATTTGGGCTGATCATCGCCTTTAACGCGTTCTCGCGCTGGATGGTCAAATGCATGGCGGCGGCGGGGCACACAGAGATGAGCCCGCTGGAGATCTTGGTTTTGCACAACGTCAATCACCGTGGCCGCGACAAACGCCTGACAGACATCTGTTTTCTGTTAAACATCGACGATACGCACACGGTCAATTACGCGCTGCGCAAGCTGTCGAAAGCGGCGCTGATCACCTCGGAAAAACGGGGTAAGGAGGTGTTTTACCGCACCTCTAGCGCTGGGGCGTCCTTATGCGACGAATACCGCACGGTGCGGGAGCGTTGTCTAATCGACGGGCTTGGTCGGATGGATCTTTCCGGCGATGAATTGAGCAGTATCGCGGCCAGTTTGCGCGCTTTGTCCGGGCAATACGATCAGGCCAGTCGCGCGGCCTCGTCTTTGTGACAGCCTCTGCCCGGGCGTTAACGGCCCATCGCGCTGGGGAGGGCTGTCACAATCTGCGGGAAAATCGTGATCAGCACGACGGCGCACAAAAGCAGACAGAAGAACGGCAGCGCCGCCTTTGCAATCCGCAAGATGTCGATGCCGGTAAGCCCCTGAATAACAAAGAGGTTGAAGCCAACGGGGGGTGTGATCTGGCTCATCTCCACCACCCGCACCAAATAGATGCCAAACCAAATCGGGTCGCTCCCACCGGCCAGGACCATGGGCATGATGCTTGAGCTTGTCAGCACAACGACCGAAATTCCGTCCAGGAAAAGCCCGAGAACGATGAAAAACACCGTCAGGACCGCCAGGAGCGTGTAGGGCGACAGGCCCATCTCTCCGATCCAGTGCGCGAGGTTTCGGGGCAAGCCGGTGAACCCCATTGCAACCGCCAGGAATGCCGCGCCAAGCAGGATGAACGCGATCATGCAGGAGGTGCGTGCCGCCGACAGAAGCGCATCCAAGAAGTGGCTTTTGGTAAAGCCGCCAGAAAGGGCGGCCAGAAGAGCCGACAAAAGAACACCGAGTGCGGCCGCATCGGTCGGCGACGCGAGCCCTGTGTAGATTGCGCCGATGACGCCCGAAATCAGCAGGGCCACGGGGATCAGCCCCCGCGCGCGCCACAGCTTTTCGGCAAGGGTCAGCCGGATCCCTTCAACCGGGACCAGGCCCGGTTCGAGCCAGGCGCGGACCGCGACATAGGCGCTGAACAAACCGACCAGCAAGGCGCCGGGGATCAGCCCCGCCACAAACAGGCGGGCAATCGATTGTTCTGTCGCCACGCCGTAGACGATCAGAATATTCGACGGCGTGAGCAAAAGCCCCAGCGTGGCAGACCCGGCCAGCGTGCCAAGGATCAGCCCCTCGGGATAGCCGCGCGCGGCAAGCTCTGGCACCGACATTTTGCCGATTGTCGCGGCGGTCGCCGCGGAGGAGCCGGAAACCGCCGCGAAAATCGCGCAGCCAAGCACGTTGACATGCAGCAACCGGCCGGGAAGGCCCTCTAACCACGGCGCGAGGCCGTCGAACATGTCCCGGCTTAGGCGCGAACGCAGCAGGATCTCCCCCATCAAGATAAAGAGGGGCAGCGCCGTCAGCGACCAGGAGTGGCTGTGCCCCCAAAACGTGACAGCCAGGTTTAGCCCCACCGAGGCGTTCGAGAAGACGGCCAGCGCGACCGCCGCGACCGCCACCAGGGAGAGGGCAATCCAAAGCCCCGCCGCCAAGCACAAAAACAAGACCGCCAGCAGGGTCAGCCCAACCGCAGGATCGGACATCTCAGACCCCCCCTTCGCCGGGGATCACAGCCGCGCCGCCCGCGATGGTTTGCCAAAGACTGTCGAGGACAGCCACACAGAAAAGCGGCATCCTCACCGCCATCGCCGCTTGAGGGATCCAAAGCGGGATTGGGACGGTGCCGGTCGAGAGATCCCCAAAATGGACGCTTTCCCAGACAAGGACCCAAATAAAACAAACCGCAAAAGCGCTGAGCAGCGTTGCCGCCGTGAGGGCCAAAACCTCTGCCCCGAACTGTGCCCGCCGGGGCAGGCGCGCCGTGACCAGCGAAACCCGGATGTGGCCGCCGCTGCGAAACGTGTAAGGCATCGCAAGGAAGGTCGCGGCGGCCAGCATGAAGCCCGAGAAATCCGCATAAGACGGGATCGTCGATGGCAGCGGCAGGTCGAAGACACGCGTCGCGAGGTTCAAGAAGATCTGCGCGCTGATCAGGATGGCGATGGCCAGGATCATGAAGGCCGCGCCCCACCCCGCCGCAAGATAGATCCGGTCCAAAAAATGGCGCATGTGCTTTCCTTACCCGAGTGGCTGGCGCTGTGGCAGAAACGGCCGGCGCCGGGCGCTTTGGCCGCCGGCAAGCATGCAGTGCGCCAGCATCGATTGGCTTACGGGTTTTGATACGTCGACAGAATGGAGCGGGCAGCCTTGGAGGCGCTGTCTTCCCAATTGGCCAGCATCTGCGCGCCAATCGCCTGCAACCCTTCGGTCAGGGCGGCGCTTGGCTCAACAATGATCATCCCGTTCTCGGCCATGATGGCCGTTTTCGCATCGGCTTCTGCGGCGGACATCGCCCATCCGCGGGTTTCCGCGGCCGCAGCCGCGTCCAAAACCGCGGTTTGCACCGCTTTGGGCAGGCGCTGGAACGCGCGCATGTTCACCACGACGATGTTTTTCGGAACCCACGCGTTGATCGGCGTGTAATGCGTGACGAAGTCCCAGGCAGTCGCGATGGCGCCGGTCGAAGGTGAGGTGACCATGGCCGCAACTTGCCGCGTTGCGCAAGCTTGCGGG
>CALCPC010000255.1 GCA_937900975.1 uncultured Paracoccaceae bacterium | reverse complement strand
TATTCCTCCTCGTAAAGCGTCTGCACATCCCAAATATCGGCTGAGATACCGTCGCGATAGGTGATGCCCGCGTCGAGACTGGCCGCCTCGATCCCTTGTTGGATCTCCTTGGCGGCGGCGGAGACGACGCGGGGGCGGATGCCGGGATGAACATCGCGCAGCCGCGCGCACAGCTCCGCCGCGAAGGCCAGTGCCGTTGGCACGACGCCAAGCGTCAGCGCGCCCGAGATCTGCCCGCCCACCGTCGACCACTCTTGCTCGAGCGCGCGCATCTCATCCAACACCGCACCAGCCCGGCGCAGCAGCATCTCTCCCTGTTCGGTGAAGCCCAGAAACCGATTGCCGCGCCGAACGATAGGCAGCCCCAAAACCTCCTCCAAATGGCGGATCCGCATCGAGAAGGCGGGCTGAGAGATCCCGCAAGCCTCCGCCGCCTGCGCGAAATGGCGATGGCGGGCCAGCGCCACCAAAAGGCGCATGTCCCGGATCTCGATTGTCTGGCGCATGGGCCCCACCGCTGCTTGCACCCGCAGCATATCGCGGCCAGCGGCGCTGTCATCCCCAGCCGCCGCAAGCGCCCCTGCCACCTGCCAACGCGCCCCAACCACCGACCACCTGGCCCCAGCCACCTGTCGCCGGGACCTACGACCCCAACCTCGCCGCTCAACATGCAGCGCCCTGTTCCGGCCCGCGAAGATGTGGCAAAGACGGTATCCAGCCCAGCGATAAGGACGCGCCGATCTTGCCCCTTCCAGAAACCATGGTCGCCATCGTCACCACGGGTCATGGCGGTTTTGACCGCCTCCAGCCGCGCAGGGTTCCGGTGCCGCGTCCCGACGAAGACGCGGTGCTGCTTCGCGTCCTGGCCGCCGGCGTCAACAACACCGACATCAACACCCGGCTGGGCTGGTATGCCGAACGCGTGACCACCGCCACCGCAGCGGCGGCCGAGGGCGCCAGCGCCGACGGGGTCGATCCGCCGTCGGATGGCGGCTGGAACAGGCCGGTCCCGTTTCCACTGATCCAAGGGACGGATTGTTGCGGCCGCGTGGTGGCTGCGGGGGGCGCTGCGGGCCGGGCGCTGGTCGGCAAACGCGTGCTCGTGCGCGCCTGTATGCGACCGGCGGGGTTTGAAAACCCCGAGATGGTTTGGATGGCGTCCGATTTTGACGGGGCCTTCGCGCAATTCGTCAGCGTCCCCGCGGCCGAGGTCTTTCCCGTCGATTGCGCCTGGTCGGACGCTGAGCTTGCGACCATTCCCTGCGCCTATGGCACCGCCGAGACGATGCTGCACCGCGCCCGGGTCGGACCGGGCGACCGGGTGCTTGTGACCGGCGCCTCGGGCGGGGTCGGATCGGCGACCGTGCAGCTTGCCCGCCGGCGCGGCGCGCGGGTGCTGGCGTTTGCGGCGCGGGCGAAACAGGCCGCGGTGGCGGATCTTGGCGCCGAACAGATCCTCGACCGCGGCGCGGATCCCGTCGCACTCCTGGGTGCCCGGGCGATCGATGTCGTGATCGACACCGTCGCCGGCGACGGGTTCCCGGCCCTTCTCAAAACGCTGAAACCCGGCGGACGCTATGCCGCCTCCGGCGCGATTGCAGGGCCGATGGTGACGCTTGATATGCGCGACCTCTATCTCAAGGACCTAACGCTTTATGGCAGCACCGGGTGGGACGAGACGGTTTTTCCCAACCTCATTGGCTATATCGAGCGGGGTGAGATCCGCCCCCTCTTGGCGCAGACCTATCCGATGACCGAGATCGTGGCCGCGCAACAGGCCTTTCTTAAAAGGGCCCATGTCGGCAATATCGTCCTAATCCCGCCGCCTTTGGGGCCGCCATTGGGGTAGGCCCGACCCGTCCGCATCCGGTCGGGCAGGGGGGCCAAACACTGTCTCGATGACCCGTTTGCCGTGGCAACTGCGCAGACGCTGCACAGACCCTAGGCAGACCGAGGGACCACACCGGCGCGCCGGCGGCGATTTCAGCGCGCGGCGCGCCCCCTGGCTTGAAACGACCCGCCACGGACCCACCCTTTTCGGTCAAAGGGGACACGCAATGGGACACCGTATCGCCACTTTGGGTCTGGCGGCCTGCCTTTCCGCAGGCCCGGCCGCGGCAGAGATCTTTCACCGCGAAACAATCCCGGATTTCCGCGCCGTCAGCATCGCCTATGACGCGGAGGTGTGCGGGATTTGGGTCGCCAACGAGGGCCCTGAAATCGTCCTGATGACCACGTTCGGCAAGGAAATCCGCCGCTTTGAAACTGGGATGCGGTCCGTGCGCTCCCTGACGGTTGAGCGGGGCGGGCTGCTGATCGCGAATGGCTGGGGGGAGTTTCGGCGCCTCGACCGGGAGGGTGGGGCCATCGACCGGCCCTTCAACCTGTCGGCCACATTGGTTGACACCGAGGGTCTACACCGCGATGCCGATGGCAGCTTTCTGATCGTAGAGGATGACACCTCGCGCCTGCTTCGCGGGGCGCCCGAGGGCGCCGTGCAGATGGAGCTGGCGGGCGACGCGTTCGATCCCCCAATGACCGAGCCACAAGGCGTGACCCGGGATCCCTACTCGGGCAACATTCTGGTCGTCGACGATAACGAAGGGCTGAACAGTCTTTTTGAACTTGCCCCCGACGGCCGGGTGCTGTCCGTCTTGCCGCTGTCGGATTATGGCCGTGATGCCGAAGGGGTGGCGCTGCAGCCTGAGACGGGCACACTTTTCGTTGGCTTTGACAGCGGTCGGGCGCTGGCGATTTTCGACTGGATGCCAAGCGAGATCACAATCGACACGCCGCTAGAGCGTGGCCCGGACTGCGCACTGTCTTAGCCCGCCCCCTGCCGCGCGGCGCCGGTCGCTGGACCACATATTCAATTGCTGCCAAAATGGCCCCTGTACCACCGTATTTCTGCCTAGGTTGACCGCAATCCGAGGTTCAACACTGTTTGAGTGGTGGTTGGTTTAACACGGTTTGGTATTCACGGCGCAATTTGACAGGACGTGGGGTGCAATGAAACGTAGACGACTTCTTCTGGCTGGGGTGGCCGGGTCGGCGACACTGGCAGCGCCCGTGGTGAATGCACAAGCGCGGCAAACCTTAACGCTGGGCTCTGTCTGGGCGGACGCGGCGGCAGGGGACGGGTATCTCGCCCGGCTCAGCGCGCGGACGGCCAGCCTGACCTCCGGGCGGCTGATCCTGGAGGTTGTCCCGCAGGAGGGCACAGCGCTCTCTCTTTACCGCGCGGTCGCGGGGGGCGAGATTTCGGGCTGTTTCGGCGCCGAGGAGCTTTGGGCAGCGCTTAACCCTGTCTATTCGCTGTTCACCTCGGTCCCCGGCGGCATGACCGGCGATGAGTTCGAGGCCTGGATCCATTGGGGCGAAGGCCGCGCCTTGTGGCAGGAGTTGGCAGCCGGCGCCGGCATCCAACCGTTTCTTGCGGGCGATGAGGGCGCCGCGTGCCTTTGGGCCGACAGCCTGCCAAGCGACCCGTCCGGCTTCACCATCGCGACATCCGGTCTGGCCGCCGCCACCTGGACCGCGCTTGGCGCGCGCGTCGTCGATCCCGACGGCAGCGATCCAGCCCAGGTGCTAGAGCTTTCCGCCGCGCACCCGCGCTGTGGCCAGGCAGTGGCGGCGGGTGCGCGGCCAACCCCCTCTTTCACCCGACCGATGGGGGCCCGCTCGCTCAGCTTTGGCATTCCGGCGCTGGAGCGGCTCGACACGGCCAACCGGATAGCGCTTGAAACCGCAATCGACGCAGAATACACCGCCGACCGCACCCACAAGGTGATGGCGGGCCTTGCTTTTGCGGGCACACCGGGGCTGGCGCCGGCGCCGGCGCTGACCGACGCGCTGGCGGGCGCGGCCCGCACGGTTTTGGCCGATCTCGCGGGCGGCAGTGAGTTTGCCGACCGCGCGCTTCAGGCCTATGCCGGCCAGATCGGTGCCGTGACCCGTTGGAGCGAAATGAGCGAAGCCGCCTACACCGCCGCCCGGAAGGAGGCTTTAAGCTGATGACTGCCCGCTTATCCCGCCGCGCCGCGCTTGCCGCCGGCCTCCCCGCCCTTGCCACACCCGCAATCGCGCAATCGGGCCGCACGCTGCGCATGGTCACGTCCTGGCCCCGCGGTCTTGACGGCCTGGCAACCAGCGCCGACCGCTTCGCCGAAACCGTGACCAAGCTCAGCGATGGCGCGCTGACGATTGAGGTTTTTCCGGGCGGTCAGCTTGTCGGTCCCTTTGCCGTCCACGATGCGGTCGGTGCGGGCGAGGCGGAGTTCTATCACTCCGCCGAGTATTATTTCCAGGGCAAGCACCGCGGCATGAACTTTTTCACCACCGTCCCGCTTGGCTTTACCACGGCCGAGCAGGATGCCTGGATTAGCCGCGGCGGCGGTCAGGCGCTGTGGGACGAGTTGAACGCCGAGTTCAACGTCAAGGCGCTGAATTGCGGTGGCACCGGCGTGCAGATGGGCGGCTGGTTCGCCAAACGGATCGAGACCATCGATGATCTGCGCGCGACGGTGATGCGCATCCCCGGGCTCGGCGGACAAGTTTTGCGCGAACTCGACGTCGAAACCGTGGTGTTGCCCGCCGCCGGCATCGTCGAGGCGTTGTTCTCGGGCGAGATCGGCGCGACGGAGTGGGTGGGCCCCTGGAACGACCTCAACTTCGGCTTCCAAAAGCTTTTGACCACATACATCTATCCCGGATTTCATGAGCCCGGCACAATGGCCGCGGTTGGCATGAACCTGGATTTTTGGCGCGGCCTCAGCCCAAGCGAGCGCCAGATCATCGAAACCGCCGCACAGCGGGAGATGCTGCTCCACACTTCGGAATACTATCATTTCAACGGTTTCGCGCTGCGCTTGTTGTTGGAAGAATATGGGGTGGAGCCAACCCGCCTGCCGGCACCGGTCTTCGCCACGATCGCCGAGAAATCGCGAGAGGTTGTGGCCAGTGTCGCCGAGGACGACGATTTGGGGCGGCGGATTTACGAAAGCTTCGATGCGTTCCGAAGCCAGATCATGGCCTCGGTCCCGCTGAGCGCGAAGGGTGCGTTCCTTACCAACCGCATCAGCGGCGCCGACGTCTTGCCCGCTGTGCGCCACCCGTTGCCGATGCAGCTTTAGCCGGGGGGGCGTTGCCGCCCCGCTGAAAACCCGGTGCCGGGCCCGCCGATACCATCGCTTGTCCGATGGGACGCGGCCGTGCCCTGTGGGTCTGGATCCCGCTTCTTCGACGAAGGCGGGCACCCAGCCCGCGGTGCCCTATCCTTCGCGTCTTCTTTAACGTACGCCGCGCAAGCGCTTCGTGACAAACCTGACGCCCACACCGCTGCCTGAAATCACAGATTTCAACGCGTTCTGTGATGCTTGAGGTCTTGGGTGTTGCACGAAACGCGAAAGGGACTGCCCGGCTTTTCTCCCCCGAAATCACGCTATCTTTCTTTTCAGGGCCCAAGCGCACGCGGTTGTGATGGGCCGAGGTCGCGTCGTGAAGGGCCAAGCCGGTTTTCGGGATGGGCAAGGCCACGCGCACTGTGTTCTTAAGCGAGATCCGACAAAGCTGATCCTTGGAAGGGAATTTCATGCAACGCCGCCCCTTTGCCCCCCTCATTTTGATTTCGGCGCTGCTGGCATTCGGCGCGAGCGCCAGCGAGGCGCCCCCGCCCACGCCCAATGTGTCGGACATGCGCCAAATCTCTGCCCATATGGGGGAGATGACGATGTCCACAGGGTCCGACGCGCTCGACGACACGCTGCGGTTTGAGCCCTATCAGCAAATCGACGAGATGTTTTTGCGCAACGACGTCGTCTTTGTGATGCGCCATGGCCCGACCGATTGGTCGAAACTGGATCAGAAAAACGTGGCTCCCACCGATTGCGCAAACCAGCGCGTGATGGTTGAGGAGGGCATCGCGCGGATGCGCGGGTTTGGCCAACTGATGGCCGAAAACGGTATCGTGCCGTCGCAAATTGTCGTCAGTGAGTGGTGCCGCAATCAGCAGACTCTTGACGCGCTGATGGCGGGCTTTGAAGCGGTTGGCCCCGAAGTCTCGGCCAATATGCCAGTCGAGAAGGTCAGCGACGTCAACCTGCTTTTGTCGCTTCAAGGGGCTTCCACCGTCTCGGGTCTGGCGGCGCGGGTGTCGGCGTGGGACGGGCATCCGACACGCTCTGGCCCGCTTCTGATCATCACGCATTACACAAATATTGAGGAGCTTACGCAGTTCCGCGTCTTTGAGGGCGAGACGTTGGTCGTCGATCCCAAACGGGACAACCTGGTGCTGGGCTATATCCGCCTGCGCTCTGCCGCGCCCGATATCGGCCATTTCGCCGAGACGCTGGCCTCGCCGCTTTTGACCGAAAGCCAGGCACTGTCGATGGTGGAGCGCTACTACGCCGCCTTTAACGCCAATGATTTCGAGACCGTTAGCAGCCTCTTGGCCGAAACCTGGGTTGGGCATGGCGTCCAGGGGCGCAGCGAACCGATCGATGAGGAAGGGCTGCGCCGGACCATGATGCAATACCGCCAGGGGCTAAGCGATGGCCGTTTCGAGGTGGTCAGTGTCCATGTGGCCGAGGATGTGATCACGGTGCTCGGTCGCATCACCGGCACGCATACCGGCGCGATCCTTGGGGTACAGCCAACCCGGCGCAAAGTGGCCTTCGACGGGATCGCGGTCCACCGGATCGCAGACGGTGCCATCAGCGAAAGCTGGCTTATGGCCGACCGGCTGAGCCTGTTGAAACAGATCTCGAAGGATTAAGGCCCGCTGCAGGACCGACACCCGCGCGCACCCCGCGTCGCGGCGCAGGCCGCTTAACCCGGCAGCGGCGCCGGGTTAGAGCATTTTCCGTTCAAAGTGAGTCAGTCATCATCAGAAAACGCGTTCAAGA
>CALCPC010000254.1 GCA_937900975.1 uncultured Paracoccaceae bacterium | reverse complement strand
ATGGCACGGCATACGGCGGTGAGGTGAGGGTAAACGAAACCACCACCAGCTGCCAATCGGATGACGAGATCGCAGAGCTGGAAAGCGGCGGCTGGGTGGTCTCTTGGAGCGATACTACAGGTCAAGACGGCAGCGGCACGGGCGTTTTCGGCCAGGTCTTCGCCGCCGACGGCACCCGCGTCGATGGGGAGTTTCAGGTCAATTCCGAAACCGCGTCCACGCAACATCTTTCGGCGGTCGCAGCGCTTGCCGGCGACGATTTCGTCGTCGCCTTCCGCAGCGAAGCCTCCGGCACAGCGGGCGACGGCAGCAGCACAGCCGTTGTCCAGCGGGTCTTCACCGCTGCGGCCCCAGCGGGGGCAGCGGACCCCGTCATTAATGGCCTGCCGACATCGATTGTCTTGGACGAGGCGGATTTTGACGCCGGTTTGCAGGGTATTTTCGGCAATATCAGCCTTGGCGATACCGATAGCGCGGATTTCGCGGGCGGCGCGCTGACACTCGCCGTTCTCGACAACTCCACGGTGCAACGGCAGTTCGCGCCCGAAGACGGCGCGGCGCAGGATCAGCTAGGGCTTCTGCCGACCGGCGGTGTCACGGTCACTGGAACCACGGTGCGGGTCGATGGGGTGGCCAGCGGCACGCTGGAAAGCAATGGCGCGCAGGGCGAGCCGCTGATCATCCGCTTCAACGCCGCCGCCGACGTTAATGCGGTCGAGGCGGTGTTGGAGGCCGTTGGCTATGCCAACACCTCCGACGATCCGGAAACCGCGCGGATTATCAGCTTTGGTTTGACCGATGGCGATGGCGGCGCGGTGAAGGGCACAATTGACGTTGCCATCACACCCGAAGACGACGCGTTCCGCCCAGTGGCGGCGGAGGTGCAAACCAACAGCTTCACAAGCGGAGAGCAGACCGCCTCGGCGACCGCCACGCTGTTCGATCCCGTAACGGGGGCGCCGTCGGGCTATGTCATCACCTGGACGTCGACCAACCAGGACGCAACTGGCGACAACGACAGGGGCGTCTTCGCCCAGATCTATGACATTTCGGGCGCGCCGGTGGGGGGAGAATTCCAGGTCAACACCACAACGTTGTCGGCGCAATTCTCGCCCGATGTGATCGGGCTTGCCACCGGCGGCTTCGCCATCGCTTGGGAAGACAATTCCGGCACGTTCGAAAGCGGCACTCAGATTGTCCTGCAGGTTTATGACGCCGTCGGTCAGAAAGAGGGCGCCGAGATTTTTGTCGATGCGCCAGGCTCTTCCCAGGCCGACGCCACGCTAAGCGCCTATGACAACGGCGATTTCGTGGTGGTGCGCACGGCGCAGTCCGACAGCTTTCCTTCCCAGAATACCCTTGTCGGCCAACGCTTTAACGACACTGGCGGCACGGTCGGCAGCGGCTTTGTGATCGAGGATCTGGACGACACTGCGTTCAACCAGCCCGATGTCGCGGTGCTGGCGGATGGCACGACCGTGGTCGCCTTCTCGGCCAACGGGCTTGAAAGCGGCGGCACATCGGATGCCGGGGTTTTCGTGCAGCTCATCGATGCGGGCGGCGCAAAAATCGGCAGCCCGGTCCAGGTCAACACACGCGAAACCAGCACCCAATCCCAACCCAGCATCGCGGCGTTGGAGGGCGGCGGCTTTGTCGTGATCTACGAAAGCGCCCGCGGCGACGATTTCAGCTTTACGACCAGCAATGGCGTCTACGGCCAGATCTTCAACGCCGCCGGCGCCCCGGTGGGCGGGGAATTCCTGGTCAACGAAATTGTGGACAGCACGCAATCTGAACCGGATGTGATCGCCCAGCCGGGCGGCGGTTTTACCGTTGTCTTCACCGATTTCAACAACACCGACGGCTCCGGCGCCGGTGTTTTCACGCAGTCCTTTGACGCGGATGGAACGCGGCTGGACGGCCAGGTGCAGATCAACGAAGAGACGAGCGGCACCCAGGACCGGGCCTCTATCGCGGCGCTTGGCGATGGCAACTATGTCGTGGCCTACGACAGCGCGACCAGCGGCAGTGCCGGCGATGGCAGCGGCACGGGTGTTTTCCACCGTATCGTCGGCGATCCCGCGGATTTCAACGTCGGCGGCACGCCGGTGGTGGAGGGGGTCAACGCCTCGGTCGACTATGTCGAGAATGTCGTGAACGGCATCCCGCAACTGATCGATGCGGATGGCGCGGCGGCGGTGTCCGATGCCGACAGCACCGATTTCGACGGCGGCACGATCCTGGTTTCCAACGTTGTCGCCTCCGCCCCCTTGATCGACCAGATCAACCCCCCGGACGACCTGACCCAGGACACTTTGGGCCTGCGCCAGACCGACCGGATCACGATCAACGGCACGGATGTCTCTGTCGACGGGGCACTTGTCGGCAGCATTGTCCAGGACGGACAAGACGGGCGGCCGTTCGAGATCGTGCTGAACGCCAATGCCGATGCGGCGGTGGTGGAGCTGTTGGTCGAGAACCTGACCTATCGCAACATCTCGGACGATCCGCTGGAGACGCGGCAATTGCGCATCCAGGTCACCGATGGCGATGGCGGCGCCGCCGCCCCGGTGCTGGTGGAGGTCAATATCACACCCTCCACCGACGCCTTCGTACCCTTTGGGGTGGAGCGTCAGGCCAACACCGAAACCACCAGTGAGCAGGATAAGCCTGCGATCACCGGCCTCTCAGATGGCGGTTTTGTGCTGGTCTGGGAAAGCGTCGGCCAAGACGGATCCTTGGAAGGCATATACGGCCAGCGCTTTGACAAACTGGGCAATCCTGTGGGCCGGGACGGCAGTGCGCTGCCCTCGGGCGACAAGGATGAGTTTCTTGTCAACACAACCACGTCGTCGTCGCAATTCGATCCGGCGGTCACTGACCTGACCGATGGCGGGTTCCTTGTGACCTGGACGGATGCAAGCGGGCTCGACGGCTCTGGCAATGGGATCTTCGGACAGCGGTTTGACGCGGATGGCGTTGCCGTGGCGTCCGATGGCAGCGCGCTGCCCCCCGGCGCGTCGGGCGAGTTTCAGGTCAATGTCGAATTTTCCAGCACCCAGGATTCGTCGGACGCGGCGGGGCTAAAGGGCCCGAACGCGGGCAGCTTTGTCGTCGTTTGGGACAGCAACACATCCTCCACCGCAGGCGACACCAGTGGCGAAGGCGTCTTCGCGCAGGTCTATACACCGACCCCGCAGGGCGAAATCCAGGTCAACACCGAGACGCAGTCGACCCAGGCTAACGCCCAAATCGTGGCGCTTTCGGATGGCGGCTTTTTTGTGGTCTGGCAATCGCAAGCGACTGGCATGCCGCCTTCGGCGGATGGCAGCAGCCTTGGCGTCTTTGGCCAGCGCTACGATGCGGGCTTCACCGCCGTGGGTGGCGAAGTGCAAATCAACACCACAACCGTGAACTCTCAATCCGATCCGCAGGTGACCGAGCTTGCCGACGGCTCTCTCGTCGTGGTCTGGACGTCCATCGGGACAGACGGCTCTGGCAGTGGGGTCTATGCGCAGATCCTCGATCCAAGCGGCGCCCTGACGGGTGAGGAGTTCCGGGTCAACGATCAACGCATCGGCAACCAGACGGAGCCTGTGGTCACAGCGCTCTCCAATGGCGGTTTTGTCGTGGTTTGGGCCGACGGTCAAAGCACCGATGGGTCCTTGACTGGGGTCTTCGCGCAGCAATACAGCGCCACCGGGGCGCGGCTCGACAGCCAGTTCCAAGTCAATACCGAGGTGTCTTCCGGCCAGTTTGAGCCTGTGGTGGCGGAGGTCGAGGACGGTTTCGTCATCGCCTGGACCAGCGATACCAGTGGCTCGGCGGGCGACGGTTCGGGCGAGGGGATCTTCTATCAGCTCTACCAAAACGCCAGTCCAGAAGTGTCGGACGTTCAAACCTCGGGCCTGGAAGACACGCCCATCGTGCTTGGCGCCGATGTCTTTGAGGCGGGTTTCACCGACCCCGACGGACAGACGCTGCAGGAAATTCGGGTGGCGACGCTGCCGGCCTCTGGCACGCTGACGCTAAGCGGGGCGCCGGTCGCGCCGAACCAGGTCATCGCGATCGCCGATCTGCAGGCCGGCAACCTGGTCTATCTCGGCAATCCCGATTTCAACGGGCTCGACGATTTTGCCTGGACCGGGTCGGACGGGATCAGCTTTGACGACACGCTGGTGCTGGCCGAGATCGTGGTGGAGCCGGTGAACGACGCGCCCGACCTATCGGTCGGCGGCGACACGACGATCACCGAAGGCTCCACCCTGTTCCGGACATTGACCGTTGGCGATCCCGATGGCGATGCCGCCACCTATACTGTCGATTTCGGCGAGGGCGACGCGCCGGTCGTGTTCACAACCGCGGACACGACGCCGAACCTGTCGAACTTTTTTGAGGATGAGGGCGTCTACACCGTCACCGTGACGGTGGACGACAATGCCGGCGCACCGAACTCCGTCGAAAGCGACAGCTTCACCGTCACTGTGATCAACGCCGACCCCAACGCCGGCAACAACGTCCAAACGGTCAGTGAGGACGCGCCAGGCGCACCGTTGAACGTGTTGGCCAATGACAACGACTCCGGCGGCGATCCGATCACGATCACCGCGTTTGCCGATGTCACCGCCCCGGCGGGCGCAGCGGGCGTGCCGATCCCGCTTCCCTCCGGCGCCTTGATCACCTTCGACGGGACCGACAGCTTCACCTACGACCCGAACGGCCAATTCGAAGGATTGTCAGAGTTTCAGACCGGCTCCGACAGCTTCACCTACACCATATCCGATGGGCAGGGGGGCAGCGATACGGCGACCGTCTTTATCACCATAGACGGCCAAAACGACGCGCCCGTTGCCGCCGACGATGCGCTAAGCGCCAATGACGACACGCCGATCACGGTCAATCTGCTGGCCGATAACGGCAACGGGCCGGACACCGACATCGACGCAGGCGCCGTGATTGCCGTCGTCGCGCTCAACGGCGCGCCGGCCGCTATCGGCACGGAGGTGGTCCTGCCCTCCGGCGCGACCGTCACGCTTCTGGCTGATGGTGCGCTCGACTATGATCCGACGACGTTGCCGCAAGGCACGACCTCCGACAGCTTTACCTACACCATCGAGGATCAGTTCGGCGCGGCCTCCGTCGCCACGGTCACAGTGGCGATCAACACCACGAACCAGGCGCCCGTCGCGCTCGACGACACGCAAGCGGCGGTTGAGGATGTGGCCCTGATCGCCGCCCCGCTCTTTACCGGCGCAACGGGGGAGGATTTCGACCCCGATGGCGATCCGATCAGCGTTGTCGCCGTCAACGGGGTCGCCGCCAGCGTCGGCGCGACCGTCACGCTTGGCTCGGGCGCCAGTCTGACGGTCGATGCCAGCGGCACGTTCGACTATCAGCAAAACGGTGCTTTCGACGGTCTGACGGTGGGTGAAACCGGGGTTGAAACGTTCGAATACACCATTGCCGATGGTCAGGGCGGCACCGACATGGCCACCGTCACAATCGAGATCGCGGGCGTAAACGACGGTCCCGTCGCAGGCAATGTCGTGAACAGCGCAACCGAGGACGGCCCAAGCGTGACCGGCAACCTGCTGGATGCGACCACGGATGTCGACAGCGACACACTCACGATTTCCGAGATCAACGGCTCCACCCTCGCCGTCGGCTTGGCCACGCTTTTGCCCTCGGGCGCCACGATCACGGCCGCGGCCGATGGCTCCTACAGTTACGACCCGGCCGGCGCGTTCCAAGCGCGCGGCGCTGGCGTGCCGACCACCGAAGTCGTCTCCTTCACCGTGACGGATGGGGATGGCGGCAGCGCGCCCGCCGCACTTGTTGTTGGCATCACAGGCGTCAACGACACGCCGATGGCCGAGAACGACGGTTTTGAGGTGACGGAGGGCGTGCTGCTTGCCGGCTCTGTCTTCCTGGCCAATGGCGGGCTGGCCGACAGCGACGTGGACCTGAACGACAGTTTCGACGTGGTGGCCGTCAACGGCGCCGCCACCGTGGGCAGCGAGATCACGCTGCCCTCCGGCGCGCTGCTGACGCTGAACGCCGATGGGACGTTCAGCTATGACCAAAACGGCGCCTTCGCCACGCTAGAGGCCGGCGCGACCGACACCGACAGCTTTACCTACACGATCCAAGACGGCAGCGGCGCCATCAGCCAGGCGACCGTCACAATCACGGTGGAGGGGCTGTCGGACG
The DNA here is from genome assembly GCA_937900975.1 of uncultured Paracoccaceae bacterium. Classification (GTDB taxonomy): domain Bacteria; phylum Pseudomonadota; class Alphaproteobacteria; order Rhodobacterales; family Rhodobacteraceae; genus Algicella. The sequence continues at coordinate 690 of CALCPC010000254.1, read as the reverse complement.
CCCCGGTCGCCATCGACGACGCGCTGGCCACGTCGGAAGACGGAAGCATCCTCGGCAACGTTCTGGCCGACAATGGCGCCGGCGCCGATTTCGACCCCGATCAAGGGCCGCTGACCGTGACGGAAGTCAACGGCGCCGCCGTGGCAATCGGCACGCAAATCATGCTCGCCTCCGGCGCGCTTCTGACGCTGAACGCCGATGGCAGCTTCGCCTATGACACCAATGCAGCCTTCGACGCGTTGGCAGAAGGGGTGGTGGCGGCGGACAGCTTCACCTACACAATCGAGGATCAGCAGGGCCTGACCGACGCCGCAACCGTCAACATCGCCATCACCGGCGAAAACGACGCGCCCATCGCTGTGGACGACGCGTTCTCCACCGACGAGGATACGCTGTTGGCGGGCGACGTTCTGGCCAATGACAGCGACATCGACAGCGCCAACCTGACCGTGACGCTGCTCAGCGACGTGAGCAACGGCACGCTGGTGCTCAACCCGGACGGCACGTTCACCTATCTCGGCGACGCTGACGTCTTTGGGCCCGACAGCTTCACCTATGAGGTCTCGGACGGCGCGCTGACGGACACGGCGACCGTCTCGATCACGGTCGATCCGGTCAATGACGCGCCCATCGCCGTGGACGACGCGTTCTCCACCGACGAGGATACGCTGTTGGCGGGCGACGTTCTGG
>CALCPC010000253.1 GCA_937900975.1 uncultured Paracoccaceae bacterium | reverse complement strand
GAACTCACCTTCGGGCGTGCCGGTGAAGACCAGACCGCCAGCAGTCGTCATCACACCGCCCCAGAGGGGCGCATCGTTCTTGAACTCCCACTTGATGTCGCCCGTGTCGGGGTCGATCGCTTTCAGGGATCCGATGTGGTCTTCATAGTTTGGCTTGATGGTAAAGCCAGCACCGAGATAGGCCGCGCCTTTCTTGTAGGTGATCGGCTCGTTCCAGATGTCCATGCCCCATTCGTTGGATGGCACATAGAAATTGCCGGTGCGCTGGCTGAAGGCCATCGGCATCCAGTTCTTGCCGCCAAGGAACGAGGGCGAGGCGAAGATCACGTCGCCTTTCTTGCCATCGGCCGCCGCAGTGGGATCGCCCGGGCGGTTGCCTTCTACAAAGATCGGGCGGCCGTTCTCGTCCAGCCCTTCGGCCCAGCTGATATCCTTGACGAACGGATAACCGGCGACAAAGTCGCCAGCTTCGGCGTTGAGCACGTAGAAAAAGCCGTTCCGATCGGCGGTGGCGAGGCGCATGTTGCCGTCCCGGTCGTCATAGGCCACGACCTCGTTCACGCCGTCGTAGTCCCAACCCTCCCGCGGGGTGGTCTGGAAGTGCCACTTGATCTCGCCGTTTTCGGGGTCGATGCCGATCCGGCTGGCGGCATAAAGGTTGTCGCCCGTGCCGTCGTTCATCTGACCCGCATCCCGCAGCCAGGAGTTCCAGGGCGCGGGGTTCCCGGCGCCGAAGATCAGCGTGTCGGTCCGCGCGTCGTAAGAGCCGCCAAGCCAGGTCGCCCCGCCGCCGGTTTTCCACATGTCGCCGGGCCAGGTCGCGTTAAGCGTGCCGGTCATGGTGCTTTCTTCGCCCTTGTAGGTGCCCATGTGGCCCTCGATAACCGGACGTTCCCACACCATTTCGCCAGTTTCGGCGTCGCGCGCTTGGACGCTGCCGACGATCCCGAACTCTCCGCCCGAATTGCCGGTGATCACCAGACCGTCGACGATCAATGGTGCCGCGGTGTAGCTGTAGCCCGCTTTATAATCGGCGATCTTCTTGCGCCACGCGACCTTGCCGGTTTTGGCATCCAGCGCAACGATCCGGGCGTCGAGCGTGCCGAAATAGACCTTGTCATTATAGATCGCGGCGCCGCGGTTGACGACATCGCAGCAGGGCAAAATACCCTCGGGCAGACGCGCGTCGTACTGCCAAAGCTCCTCACCCGTCATGGCGTCGAGCGCATACATCCGGCTGGAGGACCCGGTGATGTACATCACACCGTCATGGATAATCGGCTGGGTCTCTTGCCCGCGCTGCTTCTCGCCGCCCAGCGAAAACGCCCAAGCGGGGACGAGGTTTTGCACATTGTCCCGGTTCAACGTCTCAAGCGGTGAGAAGCGCTGCAGGTGGCGCCCCATTCCGTTGGTTAGGATTTCGGCTGTGGCGGTCGTGTCGCCGGAAAGATCGGCTTCTCCGAAGCCCTCGGCTG
>CALCPC010000252.1 GCA_937900975.1 uncultured Paracoccaceae bacterium | reverse complement strand
AGGGCCACCGCCACATCGGCCAGCGCCAGCGGCACCAGCGCCGTTGCCGCCGCGACCGTGCGGCTGGTTTCTTCGATCAAGCGCGAAGCCTGCGCGTCGAGCGGTGCCAGCATCTCAGCCTCCCCAAAGGCCAGAAGCGCATCGGCGTCGAGAATTTCCGGGGCCCGCGCCACCACCCGGTCGGCGGCCTGCTGGCGTTCGGGCCGGTGGCGGTAAAGCCCGCAGATCCGCTCAACCACGCTGAGTGCGGCGGTCCTGTCCCCCCCGCCCAACACCGTCGCGGCCCGCGCCAGCAATGTCGCCACCTGCGACAGCCGGGCGAGCGCCCGCAGCTCATTGAAGACAAAAAACACAACGGCCAAAACCAGAATCGCGCCAAGACCGGTCGCAGCCGCACCCAAAATGGCAGAGCGCGCGAAAAGCCCCAGCGTGAACTCCCACGCCGCGACGCCGATCATCAGCGACAGAAATCCGATGAAAGCCGCCTGCACCAACCGCCCCCAGGCGCTGACAGGGCGGGCGGACCAGGCCACGGCGCGGGCCATGACCGGGACTGCGATATCGCCGTCGGGGACAGGCGGCGCGTCGGCAGGGCTGCTGGGGGTGGCCTCCAGCGCCTCGGCGTCGATCACAATCGGTTTTCTGCTCATGGCGCCGTCCTTTCCTGGGCTTTTCGGGTCCAAAGGAATTCGACGTCTGGCAACCCTTCCTCATTGTCGCCATCCGTGCGGCGGCCCTCAGAAAACCCCTGCCGCCGGTAAAAGGCCTGCGCGCGCCAATTGGCCTGAAACGTCCAAAGCCGCAACGCCCCTGCCCCCGCTTTCGCGCGATCAAGCAGCCGCGTGCCAAGCCCCTGGCCCCGCGCAGGCCCGGCCACATAAAGACACGCGACGTAGTCACCATCGCGCACCACAAAGCCCTTGATAGCCGGGTCGGCGAGGACAAAGGCCTCGGCCCCTTCGATCTTGGACTGCACAAAGACCACATCCTCGGCGCGGGAATGAAGATCGGGGAACCAGGGCGTCTCGGCGATCCAATCCGACAGGATCTTTGCACAGCCGGGCGCGTCCTCTGGGCTGGCGGGACGCAGGATCATGACAGCCGATCCCCGATCAAAAACTCCGCCGCGCGGTCAAGGCGGATATGCGGGGGGCCGTCGCCCGGCGCCAAGTGCAGATGCGGCGGCGCGAATTTCATCACGGCGTATTCGGCATCGAGCCAGCGCGCCGCGCCCTGACGCGCGGGCGCCAAAAGCGCGGCGGGATCGCTGGGCAGATCGCCCGCATACATCGCGGCCTCTCGCCCGGTGTCTTCAAGGATCCCGCGCACCACGGGCAGCATCTCTCCGCCGTGGCGGATCTCTTCCTCCACGGTTGCCCGAAGGCTTGCGATGGCCATCGCCCGCGTCTCGGCACCGCGAAAATCCGCCCGGCGGCGGGCATCCGTCACCAGCGCCTCGGTGATCGCAGCCAGCGCCGCGTGTTGGCTGTGATGGAGGTGATCGGTCTTAGTTGCGGCAAACAAAATCCGCTCCACCCGCCGGCCCAGAACCGATGACAGCCAGGAATTGCGGCCGGGGCGAAAGGTGGCAAGGATCGCAGCCATCGCCTGGCGCAGATCCTCCAACGCCTCCGGCCCCGCATTGATCGCACCCAGCGCGTCGACCAGCACCACCTGGCGGTCGATGCCCGCGAAATGGTCGCGAAAAAAGGGTTTCACGACGCTCCGCTTGTAGCTGTCGAACCGCCGCTCAAACGCCGAAAACAGCGACCGCCCGCCTGCGCGGGCAGGCTCTGACAATGGCGCAAAGGTCAGCGCGGGGGAGCCTTCCAAATCGCCCGGCATCAAAAACCGCCCCGGCGCGACGGCCGAAAGCCCGGCCGCCCGTGCCTCGGCAAGATAGGCGGTAAACGCCCCGGCGTAATCCTGTGCGGCCACTTCGTCGAGCCGCGCGGAAGGGTCGATCTTCTCCAGTTTGGCCAGCCAGGGCGCAGCAAAGGCCGACCGCGCCGGCGTCCGGGCCAGCGCAATCGTCTCTGCCGACCAATTGCGGTAGCTTTGGTCGAGCAGCGGCAGATCCAGCAGCCACTCACCAGGGTAGTCGACAATATCAAGATGCAGCGTGCGCGGCCCGGTCATCGCTGCGAAAAGACCGCCAGGGCGGACACGAAACGACAGCCGCAGCTGGCTGATCGTGCGCGTCCCCTCGGGCCAGGAAGGCGTCGGGCCGGTCATCGCACTCAGATGGCTTTCAAACTCAAACCGCGCCACGGCATCATTGGGCTGCGGCTGGAGGTAGGCGCTTAAGATCCGCCCGTCGGCCGCCGCGCTTAATTGCGGCATGCGGCCCCGGTTCAGAAGGTTGGCGACCAACCCGGTGATAAAAACCGTTTTGCCCGCGCGGCTGAGGCCCGTGACGCCCAACCGCACCACGGGCTCAAACATCCCCGACACGCCTGCCTGTGTGTCGGAGAGCCCGCGCTCAAGACTGTCTGTCAGATCCCAAAACCACGCCATGCGGCGGGACTTAATCCCCGCCGCGCGCAATTGCCAGATCCGTTTGCAGCCCTTGGCAACGCCCCCGCCGGCACGGTAACGGGGCGGGGAGCAAGAAACGGTTCAAGGGACCATGCCGCGCTACGCCCTGTTGATCGAATACGATGGCGCGCCGTTTCACGGCTGGCAGCGCCAGTCCGGCGTCGCCTCCGTCCAAGCGCGGATTGAAACCGCGCTCGCGGCCCTTGGACCGCCGCCGCGGATTTTTGCGGCCGGGCGGACCGATACGGGCGTGCACGCGACGGGCCAGGTGGCCCATGTCGACCTGATGCGCGACTGGGATCCCTTTCGCCTGACCGGCGCGCTGAACCACCACCTGCGGCCCGAGCCGATCGCGATCCTCGCCGCTGCGCGGGTGGATCCCGCGTTTCACGCCCGCTTCTCGGCCCGACGCCGGACTTATGTCTTTCGGATCGCGGCCGGGCGGCGGGCGCCGCTGGTGTTGGATCGCGACCGACTTTGGCGCGTTGGCCACCCGCTCGATGCCGACGCGATGCGCGCGGGCGCGGCGGCGCTGATCGGGCGGCATGATTTCACGACTTTTCGCTCGGTCATGTGTCAGGCCGACAGCCCGGTGCGAACGCTCGATCGCATTGAGATCACAACCCACCCGCTGCGCGGCGGTCAGGAAGTTCGGCTGCAGTTTGAAGCGCGCAGTTTCCTGCACAACCAAGTTCGAAGTCTTGTCGGCACGCTTGAGCGTGTGGGCGCGGGCGCCTGGACGCCCGCCCGCGTCGGTGCGGCGCTCGCCGCGCGGGAGCGATCCGCCTGCGGCCCGGTCAGCCCGCCGGGGGGGCTGACCCTTACCGCGGTCGATTATCCCACCGACCCGTTTGCCGATCATGACCCGGATCGGAAGCGGGCACTCTCTCTGGGCTAAGCCAACGAGCACTAAGAACCGGCTGCCAAGACCGTCCAGGGCCAAACTTGCGCGGCTGTGCCGCGACACAAACTTGCGCGGCTGTGCCGCGACACAAACTTGCGCGACTGCACCGCAACAGTTCGGAGCCCAGACTGCCCAAGACCGCTCTCACCGATGCCGGCGCCCAAATCGCGCCAGAAAACCACCGTCGACCTTGGAACGCGATACCTAAACCGGTGGCATCCCGGCCCGCATGCCGGGACCCGGTCAAGTGCGACCCCTCGGTTTCACAAACACCCATCCCCCAAAAAGCACAGCCCTCCTTCACAGCGCTGAGCGACCAGCAGAGACGTGTCTGTCCGCTGAGTTTTTAAGTGCTTGGGTGAGTAAAAAAAGCTTACGAGCTTCACCAAAAACTATTCATGAAAAAATTTGGTAGCCGGACGAATTCACAAAAATGGTCTTAGCTCGAGATCGCAAAACAGGTTTGCCCTAATAAACATAAGAACTTTAAAAATGTCACCCTCCCAAATGCTGCGGGAAAACCGCCGCAAATCGTCACGCGCTAGACTGCGTCATTCCCCTTTCCGAAGCGGGTCGGCGCGCGGGCTGGATGCGGTCAGAATACCGTCCTGGGCCGCTTGATCGTCCAAAAGCACGCGCGCCAAAGCCGTGATCTCGGCCGAGAGGGGGCGATCCTCATCCAGCGCTGGGGAGGTTTTTCGGACCAAGGACAAGAGCGCACGTGCCGTTGGCGAGAACGCCGCCGCCTCTGCCGCCGACAGCGAGATGCCCTGTGCGACCGAAAGCGCCAGAATTGCCATGATTTCAGAGAGCTGGCCAAGATGAGTGGCCGTCTGCCGCGCAGCGATCGTGCCCAACGAGACG
>CALCPC010000251.1 GCA_937900975.1 uncultured Paracoccaceae bacterium | reverse complement strand
GGAAGGGCGTCAACGTTCCCGATGTCGTGTTGCCGCTGGCCGCGTTGACCGAAAAGGATCGCAAAGATCTAGAGTTTGTTGCGACCCTCGGCGTCGATTGGCTGGCGCTGAGCTTTGTGCAAAGGCCCGAAGACGTCGTGGAAGCGCGGGAGCTTTTGGGCGACCGGGCGGCGATCATGGTCAAGGTGGAAAAACCCGCTGCGGTTCGCAGTTATGACAGCATCCTTGCGGCCTGCGATGGGATCATGGTGGCGCGCGGCGATCTTGGCGTGGAAATGCCGGTGGAATCGCTGCCCCCCATTCAAAAGCGTTTGGTGCGGGGGGCGCGGCGCGTCGGCAAGCCCGTGATCGTTGCGACACAGATGATGGAAAGCATGATCGCCAGCCCGGTGCCGACCCGGGCCGAGGTCTCGGATGTCGCGCAGGCGATTTATGAGGGTGCGGATGCGGTGATGCTGTCGGCGGAATCGGCGGCGGGTGAGTATCCGGTCGAGGCCGTGACGTCGATGAACAACGTGGCCGTGGCGGTGGAGGCCGATGGGATCTATCGCCAGGTGATCGAGGCGTCGCGGACACCGTCCAAGGACACGATCTCGGAGGCGATCACGGCCGCGGCGCGCGAGGTGGCGGAGACAACGAACGTCAAGGCGATTTGCTGTTTCACCCATTCGGGCACCACCGCCAGCCTGATGAGCCGAGAGCGGCCGCGCGTCCAGATCCTGGCGCTGACGCCGAAACCGCAAACCGCCCGTCGATTGACGCTGACCTGGGGATTGCACTGCGTTTTGGTGGCTGAGGTCGATCGGTTCAAGATGGCCGTGGTCGCTGCAGTCCGCGCAGCGGTTGGAGACGGGTTCGGCGGGCCAGAGGATTTCATCGTCGTGACCGCTGGCGTTCCCTTCAACATGCCGGGTACCACTAACATCTTGCGGGTCGCGCCGCTTGATGGGCGGAAGATTTTCGAAGGCGGCTTCGACTAGAGCGTTGCGTGCAGTCACTGAGGCCTCAAGCATCATGCAACGCATTGAAATCTTTGACTTTAGGCCGCGTTGTGTGGGGCAAGTATCTCACGAAACGCTTTGACGCCGGCTGCCTGCGCCGGGCGGGGCTTATGGGACCGCCGAAAAGGCGGGTCCGGATCTGACCGGGGCCGTCCCTTTGGCTCGGCTTAGAGCATTTTCCGTTCAAAATGAGTCAGTCATCATCAGAAAACGCGTTCAAGATCAGCATCCTGCTGATCTTGAGACAGCGATTTCTGATCCAATGTGAACGGAAATTGCTCTAAAGGGGGCGCCTAGACATTGTCGTCGGGCGAAGGCGCGGCGCTGCCGTCCTCAGGCAACCAGAGGCCGTGGTCGCACCGTTGCAAAAGCGCACTGTCCTTGAAGATGGGGATCCGGGCGCCTTGGCTGTATTCGCGTCCGCCATAGAGGCAGAGATTGGCCAGGTCCTTTGGGACCCAAATTCCGGCCGGGCTGCAATCCTGCACCATGCCGTCCTTGGCGACGCGGGCGCCCGGTCCGAAGTCTTTTGACTGAAACTGACAGGTCGAAGGCGTTTTGCCATACTCCGCCGCCCCGACCGCCAGGGGCAAAAAGATCAGGGTCAGAAGGGTAAGGCGGATTTGCATAAAACTGATCAAGCGGCAAAGAGGTTAAGGTTTGGTAAAGTCGACAGGTTGCAGGTCGCAGTACCGCGCTGAGTTTACGGTCGGGGTGCCGGCGGGCCTCTTCCCCTTGCAAAGCCGGCGAAACCGCCCTATTCCACCGCTTCGATCCAGCGTGGCCGGCCGGACTGGGCTGCCGAGCCGCGTTTACAGCAACTCTTCGAAGAGGAGATGGAAATGCCCAAGATGAAGACGAAGTCGAGCACCAAGCGACGCTTCAAGGTCACGGCTTCGGGCCGGGTGAAATCGGCACAGGCCGGCAAGCGCCATGGCATGATCAAACGCACAAACAAGTTTATCCGCCAGGCGCGGGGGACCACGACGCTTTCGGATCCGGATGCGAAAATCGTGAAGTCCTGGATGCCCTATAACCGCTGAGGAGGCCCGCTTATGTCGAGAGTAAAAGGGGGCGCTGCCTCCCACGCCCGTCACCGCAAGGTTGTGAAGGCCGCCAAAGGCTATTACGGCGCCCGCAGCCGCAATTTTCGCACTGCCACGCAGGCCGTCGACAAGGCGCTGCAATACGGCACGCGCGACCGCAAGAACCGCAAGCGCAATTTCCGCGCGCTGTGGATCCAGCGGATCA
>CALCPC010000250.1 GCA_937900975.1 uncultured Paracoccaceae bacterium | reverse complement strand
ACGGGCTATGTCGGCGTGACCCTGGCAGAGCTGCGCCGGGACGTTGCTGCGGGCGTTGTTTTCGTCGTCATTCTGGCCGTACTTGCGGCGGTTTTCACCGAGATTGTTGTGTTCTTTGAGCTTGCGCGCCCTGTCGAGGGCTTTTTGGCCTTCGCCCCCGGCGGCCAGGCCGAGATGACGATCCTCGCCATCATCGTCGGCGCCGATCTTGGTTTTGTTATCGTGCATCATCTTGTGCGGCTTTTGGTGGTCATCACCGGCGCCCCCATCGCCGCGCGGTTTTTCGGCGTGGGTCGCTAAAGGGCCGCGGTCAGGACGCCCCGCGGACCCGCGCCAGCGCGCAACCGATAGCGTGTAGCCGGCTGTGGGCCGACCCGGGGGCTGGGTCGTTTAAGGCGATGCGGCCACCAGCAGAAAGCGGTTGCAAAACCGCGCGCCTTACGGCGGAAGACCGGGCAAGCGTCGCGTTAAAGAGCCGCCCCCGACCGCCGTATTTTGCGCACATGGGCGATGACCGGTTGGCCTGCGTGCGACCACAACCTGCCCCCCGCCAGCCGTTTGCAACGCATCGGTTCCGTCCGACGCCCTGAAGGGGATTTGGCAACGCGGCTTAAAGCGTCGCCACTGTGGGGGCGTTTTCGGTCGCATCCTCGCGCGGCTCTGGCACATCTTTGACACCGCACCCGCCCAAGGCCAGAAGCGTTGCAAGAACACCGCACCAACCGCCAAGGGCGAGGCCGCGTCCCCCACGGCCGGCTGCCCGCCCCGTCACGCCCCGCTTGACCGCGGAAACAGACCGACCGGCGCCGGGCCTTGGGCTACGCAGCCTGGCTGTCACAACCGCCCCCGCCAGCGCGCGATCTGCGCGCGCACCTGTTCGGGCGCCGTGCCGCCATAGCTAACCCGGCTGGCGACGGAGGCCTCGACCGTCAAAACCTCATACACATCCGCGGTGATCGCAGGCTCCACGGCTTGTAGGGTGTCCAGCGGCAGGTCCGAAAGGTCGAGGCCCAGATCCTCGGCGCGTTTGACCAATTGGCCGGTCACGTGATGGGCCTGCCGGAACGGCAGATCGAGCCGGCGCACCAGCCAATCGGCCAGATCCGTCGCGGTCGAAAAGCCCGCCCCAGCCGCCGCGCGCAGTGCCTCCGGCGCGGGCTTGGTGCCCGCCATCATCCCCGTCATCGCCGCCAGCGACAGCGCCAGGGTGTCGGCGGCTTCGAACACCGGTTCCTTGTCTTCCTGCATATCCTTTGAATAGGTCATCGGCAGACCCTTCATCACTGTCATAAGCCCGATCTGCGCCCCCAGGATCCGCCCGATTTTGGCCCGCAGCAGCTCTGCCGCATCCGGGTTGCGTTTTTGCGGCATGATCGACGAACCGGTCGAGAAGCGTTCCGAGATCGTGACAAAGCGGAACTGGGCCGAGGACCAGATCACCAGCTCCTCGGCCAGGCGAGACAGGTGCATCGCGGTCATGCTGGCGGCCGCCAGATACTCCAGCGCGAAATCCCGGTCACTGACCGCATCCAGGGAGTTTGCCATCGGCCGGTCGAACCCCAACGCTTTGGCCGTCATTTCCCGGTCGATGGGAAACGACGTGCCGGCAAGGGCTGCGGCGCCCAGCGGGCTTTCGTTCATCCGCGTTCGGGCATCGGCAAAGCGGCCCCGGTCGCGGGCCAACATCTCAACATAGGCCAACATGTGATGGCCCCAGGTGACCGGCTGGGCGGATTGAAGATGCGTGAACCCTGGCATCACCATCGCCGCCCCGGCCTCTGCCTGGTCGAGCAACACGGCTTGCAGCGCGGCGATCCCCGCCATTGCCTCATCGCACTGCCCCCGCACCCAAAGCCGGAAGTCGAGCGCGACCTGGTCGATGCGCGAGCGTGCGGTGTGAATCCGCCCTGCCTCCCGTCCG
>CALCPC010000249.1 GCA_937900975.1 uncultured Paracoccaceae bacterium | reverse complement strand
GAAATCCTCACGGTTCACCGCAAAACTGGTCGAGCCCCACTGATAGGGGATGGAGTGCATCCGCCCCGGGTCGAAATCGACGTCCATCCACTGCGGCTCAATATTCGCTTTGTTGGCAAGCTCGCCCTCCGCGATGGTGTCCAGCATCCCCTCATCGCGCATGATCTGCACCATATAATCGCCCGGCACCGCCACGTCGTAAGAGCCAAGCGTGCCGCCCTTAAGCGACGCGAGCATAGACTCGTTGCTGTCATAGGTGTCCATCGTCACTTCGATGCCGGTTTCGGCGGTAAACCGCTCCAAAAGCGATTGCGGGATGTATTCGAACCAATGATAGATCGAAAGCTTCCCCTCTGCCGAGGCTGTCGTCGCGGCCAGCACCAGCGCAGTCGTTGCAAGCAGTGTTTTCATATCCTTCAACTGTTGTGATTTCCGAGTTTGCTGAGAAAGTACGACGCCGTCACGACCAAAACCGAAACCAGCAGCATCAGCGTGCTGATTGCCATGATATTCGGTTTGATCCCTTGTTTCACGGCGCCAAAGATCGCGGTGGGCAGGGTTTCGATCCCCGCCCCTTTCACGAAATTGGTGATGATGAAATCGTCGAGCGAGATGATGAAGGCCAAGAGGAACCCAGCCATGATCCCGGGCAGCATCAGGGGCAGCAGCACCAGGCGCAGCGCCTGCCAGCGCGTCGCGTAAAGATCCATCGCCGCCTCCTCGAAATGCGCCTCGATCCCCTGCAGCCGGGCTGCGATGGGCAGATAGGCAAAGGGGATGCAGAACACGATATGGGCCAGCAGGATGGTCAGGAGGCCGCGCTGAAATCCGATGGCCGAAAAAAAGATCAACGTTGCCACGGCCGTCACGATCTCTGGCACCATCAGCGGCAAATTGATCAGCGCAAAGCTTGCCGTCTTGCCGCGAAAAGTGCCCGCGCGCAGCATCGCCAGCGCGGCGGAGGTCGCGATCACAGTCGCGCTCGTGGCCGCAGCGATTGCAATGATAAGGGAGTTCCAGGCCGCCGCCTTGAATATTGCCGATTCCGGACCCGAGAAAACCTCCGCATACCACACCAGGCTAAAGCTGCCCCAGCGCGTGATCGACGTGCTTTCGTTGAAGGAATAGACCATCACGACCAAAAGCGGCGCGTAAAGGATGACCAGGCAAAGGATCGTGACAGGCAAAAAGCCGGGGTATCGCGCAATCGGGCTCATCCGCTGACCCGATTTTGCGAACGGGCGTAGAGAAAAAGAACAATCAGCACGATGGACAACAGCACCATCGCCACCGCCGCACCGAAGGGCCAGTTGCCCGCGGCGCCCTTGAACTGATCCTCAATCAGAGAGCCGATCATCCAATTCTTCGCCCCGCCAAGAAGATCGGGCGCCAGAAACGCCCCCAAGGACGGGACGAAAACCAAAATGGACCCCGCGACGATGCCGGGCTTGACCACGGGCAGAACCACCAGCCGCAGCGTCTGCCAGCGAGAGGCGTAAAGGTCTGCCGCAGCCTCAGACAGCGCGAAGTTATAGCGCTCCACCGCCGCGTAGATCGGCAGAACCATGAACGGCAGGTAGGAATAGAACAGGCCAAGCTGCACGGCGAAATTGGTGTTGATCATGGTGATCGGCGCGTCGAGAACACCCAACGCCATCAGCCATTCGTTCACTGGCCCGTTGTCGCGGATCATGAATTTCATCGACACAGTGCGGATCAGAAGGTTCACCCAGTAGGGCACCGTGACCAAGAACAGCCAGATCGCCCGCGACCGCGCGGGCCGGGTCGCGATAAACCAGGCCGTCGGGAACCCGACCAAAAGGCACAACAGCGTGGCCAATCCCGCCTGCCAGGCAGAGCGCCAAAAGATGCCGAGATAGGTCCATTCGATGCGCGGCGGTTCATCCCCGAAAAGCCCGCGGTCGAAGAAAAACTTGTCATAGGAGGCGAGGCTGAACTCCCAAATCACGCCGCCGCGAAACTCCTTGGTCAGAAAGGAGTAAATCAGCATCATCAGGACCGGGAGCAGAAGAAAAAACCCGATCAAAACCCAAGAGGGCAGCATCAGCCAAAGCCGTGCGGGCGCGAAGGCGCTGCTTGACCCGCCGCTCTCGGCCAGTCCCGCCATCAGTCCGCCAAGACCCGCGCGGCACCAGGGCCCACGGACAGGGCTGCGCTGTCGCCGGGGGCAAAGGCGTGGGCCGCGCCCAGATGGTTCTGCGCCCGCACCATCACCGGCGTGCCGTCGCTAAGCCGGACGTGATAATGGGTGTCGGTGCCAAGATACACCAGCTTGTCGACCGTGCAGGGCAGCCCCTCCACGCCAAGGTCGAACCGCTCTGGCCGGATCGAGATCATGGTTTTCGCGCCGTCGGGCCGCGGCCCCGCCGCGTCAACCTCCAGCCCGCCTGCGATCCGCACCCGCGTACCGGCGCCGGTGTTCGAAACCACCGCGGCCTCGAAAAAATTGGTCTCGCCGATAAAATCGGCCACGAACCGGTTGCGGGGCGTCTCATAGATCTCCTCAGCCGAGCCGAATTGTTGACGCCGCCCGGCCGACATCACCGCGCTCCGGACCGCCATCGCCACCGCCTCCTCCTGGTCGTGGGTGACGAAAATGAAGGTGATGCCGGTCTCTTCCTGGATCTGCTGCAATTCGATCCGCATCTGCTGGCGCAGCTTGAGGTCCAGCGCCGAAAGCGGCTCGTCAAGCAACAGCACCTTCGGCGCCGGCGCCAGCGCGCGGGCCAGTGCGACGCGCTGTTGCTGGCCACCGGACAGCTGCGCGGGTTTGCGCCCGGCCATGGCGTCGAGTTGCACCAGGCGCAGCATCTCGGCCACGCGCGCCTCACTCTCCGCCCGGCCCTGCCCCAGCATCCGCCGCCCGCAGCCGATGTATTCGGCCACACTCAAATGCGGAAACAGCGCATAGTTTTGAAACACCGTGTTGATCGGCCGCTTGTTGGGTGGCAGGTCGGCCAGGCGCGTCCCGAACAGCAGGACGTCTCCGCCCGACAGGCTTTCAAACCCCGCCATGATGCGCAAAAGCGTCGTCTTCCCGCAGCCCGACGGTCCAAGCAGCGTAAAAAACTCATTGTCGGCCACGGTAAAGCTGATGTTGTCCAACGCCACAGACTGGCCCGGACCGGTCCCGAACACTTTGTCGACACCGGCAATTTCAACGGCGATTTCCGATCGTTTCACAGCGCATGTCCCTGCAGCAGTCGGTCATAGGCTGTCAGGCTCGGGGGCGGCACGCAATGCTATGCGCCGGCAGACAGCGCCACTCGGGTGTCTCTTTCTGGGCGCCGGCCCCAAGACTGACGAATTTTTAAGCTTTTAGCCGCCACACGTGCCCCCCATCGGCCATAAGGCGCGCCCCCTGTCACCTGCCCACCGCCAACTGTCCCTTGATTAAGCAGACTTGCGGCCTGGCGGGATCGATGCTCAACTCTCAGAGGATGGACCGCGTTGGGGGTGGGCTGGTGGAACAGGTGGACACGCTTATTGTCGGCGGCGGCCAAGCCGGGCTCGCGATGAGCGCGCATCTCTCAGAAGCCGGGGTCGATCACCGCATCCTGGAACGCGACCGCGTGGTGGAGCGCTGGCGGAGCGCCCGCTGGGATAGCCTGGTTGCCAATGGACCCGCCTGGCACGACCGCTTTCCGCCGCACGAGTACGACGACACCGCGCCGGACGCGTTTCCCACCCGCGACAGCGTGGTGCGGTATTTTGAAACCTTCGCCCAAAAAATCTCCGCCCCCGTCCGCACCGGCGTCGCGGTAAAGCGTGTGACGCGCCGGCACGGGGCGCCCGGCTTTCAGGTCGAGACATCCGAGGGCGCGCTTTTGGCCACCTCCGTGGTCGCCGCCACCGGCGCTTTCCAGCGCCCAGTTCTGCCGCCGCTGCTGCCAAAGCGGGACGACATCGCGCAAATCCACTCCAGCGCCTGCCGCACTCCCAGCGCGCTTGCCCCCGGGGCCGTGCTTGTCGTCGGGGCCGGATCTTCGGGCGGGCAGATCGCGGATGAGCTTTTGCGCGCGGGCCGCCGGGTGTTTCTGTCAATCGGTCCGCATGATCGCCCGCCGCGCCGTTACCGCGGGCGGGATTATTGTTGGTGGCTCGGCGTTTTGGGAAAGTGGGATTTGGCCGCCGCGACGCCGGGGACCGAGCATATCACAATCTCGGTCAGCGGCGCCGGGGGCGGGGTGACGGTGGATTTCCGGCGCCTGGCCGCCCGCGGCGCCACGCTTCTTGGCATGGTCGAGGCGTGGCAGGACAATGCCCTTACCCTGCGCGGCGACCTTGCCCAAAACATCGCGGCGGGCGATGCGAACTATCTCTCTGTGCTCGATGAGGCCGATGCGTTTGTCAAAGCCCAAGGTCTGATCCTGCCAGAGGAGCCGGAGGCGCGCCTCCAGCACCCGGAGCCCGGCTGCGTGACCCAACCGATCCGCC
>CALCPC010000248.1 GCA_937900975.1 uncultured Paracoccaceae bacterium | reverse complement strand
GTCGCGCCCCCCGCCCCCCGCCCCTGGCCGCGCCCCGGGCCCCCTTTGCCTTGGCCCTCTTTATTTGCCCCGGGGGGGCTTATCGCGGCGCTTCGCGCCCGCCCCGCCTCTGCCAACCAGCGAAACCCGACATGGGCCGTCACATCCGCGTCTCCCGGATGGGCAAGCGGCGGCTCCGGCGCATGGGCGCACAGCGCTTGCAGCGTGTCGCCCGTGCCCGACCAGGTGCCATAGTCGATGATCAACGCGGCCCCCCCCCGGGCCGCGATCGTCTCGGCCAGGATCCGCACGACGCCCTCGGCGGCGGGGTTGGTCTCAACCAGCGTCCCCGCGGGCACGGCGCCAAAGCGCCGGCTGAGATCGGGGTTCGGCACCGCCGGCCCAAGGCCGAATTGCAAGGCGCCGGCAGCGTCGACGCCGACCCGACGCTCTCGCCAAAGCGGGCCCTCGGCCACATGCTGGCGGATCGGAAGCGCGTCGAAAAACTCATTGGCCAGGACGAAAAGCGGCGCGTCGGTCGGAAGCGCGCTTGCGTGGGTGCACCAGGTGGTTCCGGCGGGCATCCGGCCTGCTTGCTCGGCGCGGAGCACCGGACTGACCTCCACCAGGTGCAGACGCATGGCGGCGGTGAAACCGGGAACGCGTCCCGCCGCGCGCAGCGCATCGGCCATCGCCGTGCCCCGCCCGGGGCCAAGCTCTGCCAGCGTAAAGCGGTCGGGCCGGCCCGCGTTCTGCCAAACGGTGGCAAGCCAAAGGCCCAAAAGCTCTCCGAACATTTGGCTGATTTCGGGCGCCGTGGTGAAATCGCCGCGTCTGCCCAAAGGGTCGCGGGTGGTGTAATAGCCGTCCTCTGGATCGGCGAGACAGCGGCGCATAAACTGGGCGATGTCCATCGGCCCGGCGCGCTGGATCTCGGCGACAAGCCGGCGGGCAAGCGGCGTCACGCGCGCCGCCGCGCTAAGGCCAGAACCAGAAGACCGGCCACGACCATGGGCAGCGACAGGATTTGCCCCATCGTCAAACCCCAGGCGTCCGCAGTGTCGCCCAAGCGCAGGACGTGACCCCAAGGGTTGGTCGCCGTCACATACTGGATATCGCCCTGGCGGACACCCTCAACCAGCGGCCGGGCAAGGCCATACCCCAGCAAAAAGACGCCGATTGACCGCCCCGGCGCCCGCAGCCAGCCCAGCCGCCAAATCCCCCAGGCCAGCACCAGAAACAGGACCGCCCCCTCAAGCCCCGCTTCGTAAAGCTGCGACGGATGGCGCGGGCAGAGCACGGGAAACCCGTCCGGGCAGGGCGCGTTTGGAAAAACCACACCCCAAGGCAGATCGGTGGGCCGCCCCCAAAGCTCTGCATTGATGAAATTGGCAACGCGCCCGAAAAAGCGGCCGATGGGCGTGGCCGCGGCCACCGCGTCGCCCACCTGCACCATCGGCACACCCGCGCGAAGCGCGTAGCCGACGATCCCAAGAACGACCCCAAGAAATCCGCCGTGAAAGGACATCCCCCCTTCCCACACCGCCAGGATCTCTGCCGGGTTATCCAGGTAATAGTCTGGCCGGTAAAACAGAACGAACCCCAACCGACCGCCAAGGATGACGCCAAGCACCATCCATGTCAGCAGATCCTCGGCCGCCTTCGGCGCCATCGGCGGCCCCCCGGCCCAAAGCCGCGCCCGGCGCAGAAGCAGCGCGACATAACCCCACCCCAGCAAAAGCCCAGCAATATAGGCCAGCGCGTACCACCGAAGCGCAAGCGTGATGCCGAACACATCGACCGACACCAGGGCCGGATCGATTTCGGGAAACGGAATGGCGGCGATCATCGGTCCAGGCGCTGAAGGGCTGCGCGCCTTATGTCCGGCGCAGCCGAGACAAAGTCAAGCGCGCCGGCGCCCAGCTTTTGGGCAATGCCCGGGCAGACGGGATTTCGGCGCCTGCGCCGGCGCCAACCGCTTGCCGCGCCCGCCCGCGCCGCTAGTGTGGCGCAAAGACCGAAAAAACGACAACAGGGATCCTTTGACATGAAACGCACCCTCGCGACAATCGCGGCCCTCGCCACGCTTTCGGGCGCGGCCATGGCCGAGACCACGATCAAATTCGCCAATGATTGGAAATGGGAGGGGCCGTCCGCGCCACTTCTGCTGGCGCTCGACAAAGGCTACTACACGGCCGAAGGGTTGTCGGTGACATTGGATACCGGCGCAGGCTCGCTCGACGCGATCCCGAAAGTGGCGACAGGCACGTAGCAGATGGGGGCCGCGGACAGCAACTCACTGATCAAGTTTCGCGACCAAAACCCCGATCTCGACGTGAAAGCGGTCTACATGATCTCCAACGCACCGCCCTTCGCGGTGGTCGGGCGGAAATCGCTGGGCGTCAGCGCCCCGAAGGATCTGGAGGGCAAGACGCTCGGCGCGCCGGCGCCCGATGGCGCTTACGCGCAATGGCCGGCCTTTGTCGCAGCTAACGGGATCGATGCTGCGGCAGTGACGATCGAAAACGTGGGCTTCCCGGTGCGCGAGCCGATGCTCGCGCAAGGCAAAGTTGACGCGATCACGGGCTATTCCTTCTCGTCCTTTATCAACCTCAAGGCCAATGGCGTGCCAGAGGAGGATATCTCGGTCCTCCTGATGGCCGATCACGGGCTCGACCTTTATGGCAACGTGATCCTGGTCAACCCCGATTTCGCCGCCGAGAACCCCGAGGCGGTCAAGGGCTTTCTCGCAGCGACCGTGAAAGGCTACCAGGAAACCTTCGCCGACCCGGCGGCGGCGGTGCAATACGTGCTCGCCTACAACGATGTCGCGCGCGAGGCGGTAGAGCTTGAGCGTCTGGAAATGGCCATCGCACAAAATATGCTGACGGACGAAGTGCGGGCCAACGGGCTTGGCGCCGTCGATATGGAGCGGTTGGCGCGGTCGCTCGACCAAATCGCCGAGACCTATGCGTTCACAGCGGTTCCCGATCCCGCAACCATCTTCGATGCGTCCTTCCTGCCGCCCGCCGACGCGCGTCAGGTCGACTGAGCCGCGGCCGCTCTGCCCCCGTGCGGAGGGGGGCGGGGGGGGCGGGCGGGAGCCCCCGGGCGAAGGGGGGCAGAGCGGCCGTTAAACCTATGGCATTTGTCGAAATCCAAGACGTCGCACTGCGCTATCGCCCGCAAGGGGCCGAAGAAGGCACGCTTGCTGTCGAGGGTCTCAATCTCCGGGTCGAGAAAGGCGCCTTCGTTGCCGTCGTCGGGCCCTCGGGCTGCGGCAAATCCTCCTTGATGAAACTCGCCACCGGCCTCACCTTCCCAACCGCCGGCGAAATCCGCGTCGCGGATGCGGCCGTGACGGGCCCGGTTTCGATCGCTGGCATGGCGTTCCAAAACCCCGTTATGCTGCCATGGCGGCTGACCCGCGACAACATCCTGTTGCCGCTGGAGGTCGTCGAACCGCATCGCCGCCGCTTTCGCCGCGACCGCGCACGGCACCGTGCGGCGGCAGACGCGCTGCTTGCCTCCGTCGGGCTCGCCGGCCAAGGCACGAAATACCCCTGGCAACTCTCCGGCGGCATGCAGCAACGCGCCTCGCTTTGTCGCGCGCTGATCCACGCCCCCGAACTTCTGATGCTGGACGAGCCCTTCGGCGCCCTCGACGCCTTCACGCGAGAGGAGCTTTGGCAGGTCATCCGCGACCTTCATACCGAACGCGCCTTCACAGCCATCCTTGTCACCCATGACCTGCGCGAAGCCGTGTTCCTGGCCGATACAGTGTTTGTCATGAGCGCGCGGCCCGGTCGCATCCTTGTCGAACGCCGCATTGACCTGCCCCGCCCCCGCGGCATCGACATCCTGTTCGAGCAGCGCTTCACCGACATCGTGCAGGAGCTGCGCGGCCACATCGCAAAGGCGCGGCAATGCCGCGGGAGGTCGACTGGATCCGCCTTGCGCCCTGGCTTGCCACCATTGGCCTCTTTCTCTTTTGGGAAATCGCCTGCTGGCTTTTCGCGGTGCCCTGGTACATCCTGCCCGCCCCCTCGCGGATCGCCTATGCGATGTGGGAGTTTGGGCCAGCGCTTTGGTCGAACTCGCTCCAGACGCTGTGGACAACGTTGGCCGGGTTCCTGATGGCGATCGTCTTCGGGCTCGGCCTCGGTCTTTTCATCGGCTGGGACCGGCGGATTTACGCCGCGCTCTATCCGCTGATGATCGGGTTCAACTCGATCCCCAAGGTCGCCGTCGTCCCGATCCTGGTCCTGTGGTTCGGCGTCGGCGCGACGCCCGCGATCCTGACGGCGTTCCTGATCAGCTTCTTTCCCATCGTGGTCAATGTCGCCACCGGCCTTGCCACGATCGAGCCCGAGATGGAGGACGTCTTGCGTGCGCTTGGCGCCAAAAAGCTCGACATCATGACCAAGGTGGGGATCCCCCGCTCCATGCCCTATTTCTTTGGCTCGCTGAAGGTCGCGAGCACGCTGGCCTTCGTCGGCTCCGTCCTCAGCGAGACCATCGCGGCCAACAAAGGCGTCGGTCACATGATGCTGACCGCGCAGGCGAATTTTGAGGTGCCGCTGGTCTTTGCCTGCCTCATCGCGCTGGCCGTCGAGGGGATTGGCATGTACGCGATCATGAGTTGGATCGAGCAGCGCACGACCGGTTGGGCGCACCGGTCGGGGTTTAACCGATAGGTCCGGCGCCCCGCCCGCAGCCCGCGCGCACGGCTTTCGTCTGGCAGGGTTCCGGACGATCACGCCACCCGAAGGATCGATGGGAAAAGGGGCGGGCATGCGCATCCTGGTGACCGGAAGCTCGGGCCATCTTGGCGAGGCGCTGATGCGGCTCCTGCCGATGGCTGGGATGTCGCCGGTCGGACTTGATCTGATCCCGGGTCCCTTTACGGCGCACCAAGGCTCCATCACCGATGCAGCCTTCGTCGCAAACGCGCTGGCGGGCTGCGCGGCGGTCATCCACACCGCAACGCTTCACAAACCCCATGTCGAAACGCACCGCCGCGCCGATTTCGTTGAAACCAATGTGACCGGGACGCTGGTCCTGTTGGAGGCCGCACGCGCGGCGGGCATCCAGCGGTTTGTCTTCACCAGCACGACCAGCGCCTTCGGCGCAGCCTTGACCGCGTCGCCGGACGCGCCGGCCGTGTGGATCGACGAGGACGTGAACCCGATCCCCAAAAACATCTACGGCGCCACAAAGACATCGGCGGAAACGCTGTGTCATCTTTTCGCCCGCACCGGCGGGCCGGCCGTTGTGGTGTTGCGCACCTCGCGGTTTTTTCCCGAAGAAGATCACAGCCGCGCGGTGCGCGCAGGCTTTGCCGACGCCAATGCAAAGGCCAACGAATACTTGTATCGCCGCGTCGATCTGGAGGACGCAGCAACGGCGCACCTGGCCGCAATTCACCGCGCCCCAGACCTCGGTTTCGAAACGCTGATCGTCAGCGCAACGACCCCCTTTCAGCGCGCGGACTGCGCGCGTCTGCGCACCGATCCTGCGGCGGTTGTCAAAGCGCGGTTTCCACATTTCCCTCGGATCTATGCGGCGGCCGGGTTTCGCATGGCGGGCGCCATCGGTCGGGTCTATGACAACGCCCGCGCCCGCCGCGTCCTAAGGTGGGAGCCCGTCCACGGCTTTGCCGAAATCTTGGCGCGGAGCGAGGCGAACCAGCCGCTGGAAAGCGGGCTGGCCGCGGCTGGCGGGCGCAAGGGCTATCACGCGACGGTCTTTGAAGACGGCCTCTATCGGGTGGCTTGAGGCATGCGGTCTGGGTGAGCTGACAGGGCGCGCCGCCGCCGCTAAAGCGCAGGGGCGCGGACACAACAATGCCCGGTCCCGCGCGCGAGGACCCGACGCCCACCCCAAACCTGCGGAGGTCCGCCCGTCCCCGCGAAGGTAAAAACACGCGCACCGAGCAAGGCCACGAAACACCCACACCCCGCGCAATTCATAAGAACTCGCGCCTTTGCACGATGCCCGATGACACGCGACGCCATGGTGCCCAAGCCCCGCGCAATCCCATTCTACACGCGTCCCCGCGCGATCCCATTCCACGCGCGTCCCCGCGCGATCCCATTCTACGCGCGACGGCGCGATCCTAAATTACGCGCGACGGCGCGCGATGCCCGCGCTAGGGTGCGCATGGGCCCCCGGCAGGCCCGGTAAGGGAGCTTGGTATGAGTGTTATGTCCGCCGTGGACCGCCCCGCACAGAAAGGCGGGCTGGAAATCGACACCGCCCGCATTCTTGGGCGCAGCACGGCGCATTTTGGCGTCTTCGACATCGGCGCGATTTCCTTTGGGCTGGTGGTTTACGACAGTCTCGGCCGGGCGCCGTTCCCGCGGTTCAACGAAAAGACCTTTCCCGAGCTTGGCGATCGCATGGACGAGACCGGACACCTGACCGCCGACGCAATCGCACGGGCGGTACAGGCTGTGCGCCGGCTCGATGCGATTGCCCGCGCAATGCAGGTGTCGCGCGTCGACATTCTCGCGACCGAGGCGGTGCGCCGGGCCTCAAACGGTGCGGCGCTGATCACCGCGATCACGCGCGCGACAGGGCGCGAGGCGCGCGTGCTGACCGGCGCAGAGGAGGCGAGCTACACCGCGCTCGGCGTGATTGCCGGCTTTTCCGCACCAAAGGGTCTGGTCGGCGATATCGGCGGCGGCAGCCTAGAGGTGGCGGAGGTTCTCGGCGACCGCGTCGGGGCGCGAAAATCCAGCATGCCACTGGGCGCGCTGGTCGTGCGCGCGCTGATGGCCGAGGGCGGGGACCGCGCCAAAAAAACCATCGATGCCGAGCTTGCCGAAAACCTGCCGCCGCTGTTGACCGAGCCTGTGCTTTACGCCGTCGGCGGTGGCTGGCGCGCCCTGGCGCGGATCCATATTGCGATGTCGGACGCGCCGATTACCGTCACCCATGGCTATGCGCTTGACGCCGATACGGCGCGGGCGCTGGCCAAAAAGATCGCCCGCATGACGCCCGAGGAGGTCGCGGCGCTGCCCGATGTGCCGGGCCGGCGGATCGCGACGCTGCCGGCCGCGGCCCTGGTAATGTCGCGGGTGCTCAAACACCTGCGGCCCGCGCGCGTCGTGTTCTCGGCCTATGGCCTGCGTGAGGGTTGGATATAAGGCCAGCTCGACGCGGAGGAGCCACGCCGCGACCCGCTG
>CALCPC010000247.1 GCA_937900975.1 uncultured Paracoccaceae bacterium | reverse complement strand
CCGCGGCGGGGTTGTTGGGGGCAAGCCCGACGACGCGGCGCCGGATCTTTGCCATCCGCCTTTGCCGGCGCAATTTTTTAGGCCCCGGCTTCACAGGTCAGCGCCCTTGGGTTGGGCGGATGGGTGCGGCGGCAGAGACATTGACCAGGATCCAAGCGGGGCGAAGCTGCCCCGCACCCAGACAGCCTTCCACCGCCGCAAAGTCAAGTCCGGTGACACGCCGGACGCTCAGCGCAAATGATAACCGCCGCGCCCGAATGGGGCGCGGCGGTGTCTTTGGGGCGACGGTCCCGCGGCGTTCGGAGTGTCTAAGGCGATGCCCTGGCGGAGCAGCCTTTGGCCCGTTGTCGGCGCGGTGCGGTCTAAGCGGTCGGCTCTGGCTCCATCCCACCATCCCCGGACGGTTTCCGCCGCGGGCGGCCCGCTTTGGGAATTGCCGCAACGCTTGGCTTGTCCGAGATCTTGGCGGCCGCGCCATCATCATCGTCTTCGGGCGTCGGCGGCTCCCCGCGGATGACGCGGGTGATTTCCTCGCCGGTCAGCGTTTCATATTCGAGAAGCGCTTTCGCCAGCCGCTCAAACTCCTCACCACGCTCGGTCAGGATGTTGGTGGCGGTGGCGTACCCATCGTCGATCAGGCGCTTCACCTCGTCCTCGACCAACTCCTTGGTCTTGGTCGAGATCGAGAACCCGCCGGCGGTGCCGCCCATATAGCCCTCATGCGCCTCCTGATAGTCGATATTGCCGACGGCATCCGACATGCCCCAGCGCATAATCATCGCGCGGGCCAGCGCAGAAGCCTGCTGGATGTCGCCCGCGGGACCGTTCGACACGCGATCCTCACCCCATTTGATAATCTCGGCGGCCTTTCCAGCCATGGTCATGGCCAGCTTTTGCTCACACTCGACCTTGTGCCAGTTCAGCCGGTCGATCTCGGGCAAGCTGACCACCATGCCAAGCGCGCCGCCGCGCGGAATGATCGTCGCCTTATAGACGGGATCGCATTCCGGCAGGGTCAGGCCGACGATGGCATGGCCGGCCTCGTGATAGGCGGTCATCTCTTTTTGCTTGTCGGTCAGCACCATCGAGCGGCGCTCGGCGCCCATCATCACCTTGTCCTTGGCGTTCTCGAAATCGACCATGGTGACAAACCGCTTGCCGAGGCGGGCGGCGCCGAGGGCGGCCTCGTTGACAAGGTTCGCGAGGTCAGCGCCCGAGAACCCGGGCGTGCCGCGGGCGATGATGCGCAGATCGACATCCGGACCGAGCCGGATTTTGCGGGCATGAACCTCCAAAATCTTCTGCCGCCCTTTGATGTCGGGGTTTGGCACATGCACCTGGCGGTCGAACCGGCCGGGGCGCTTCAATGCGGGGTCCAAAACGTCGGCACGGTTGGTGGCCGCGAGCAGGATCACGCCTTCGTTGGCCTCGAACCCGTCCATCTCAACCAGAAGCTGGTTAAGCGTCTGCTCACGCTCATCATTGCCGCCGCCATAGCCAGCGCCGCGATGCCGGCCGACGGCATCGATCTCGTCGATAAAGACGATGCAGGGGGCGTTTTTCTTGGCCTGCTCGAACATGTCGCGCACACGGCTTGCGCCGACACCCACGAACATCTCAACAAAGTCAGAGCCCGAGATGGTGAAGAAAGGCACCCCGGCCTCCCCCGCGATGGCGCGGGCCAGCAGCGTTTTACCCGTCCCCGGGGGGCCGACCAGCAGGGCGCCTTTCGGGATTTTGCCGCCGAGCCGGCTAAACTTCTGCGGATCGCGGAGGAAGTCGACAATCTCCTCCAACTCCTCCTTCGCCTCGTCGATGCCGGCGACATCGTCGAAGGTCACTTTCCCCGACTTCTCCGTCAGCATCTTGGCCTTGGATTTGCCAAAGCCCATCGCGCCGCCACGTCCGCCGCCCTGCATCCGGTTCATAAAGAAAATCCAGACGCCGATCAAAAGCAGCATCGGCAGCCACAGGCTGAGCGTTGCCATCAGGCCCGACTGCTCCTGCGGGACGGCCTCGCTGCGCACGTCGGCCGCGCGCAGCTGCGCGACCAGATCGCTGTCACGGGGCTGGATCGTGCGATAGGTCACGCCGTCGGTGGTTTGGAACGTGACGTTCTCACCATCCAGGCTGACCTCTGCCACCTGCCCTGTGTCCAGGCGCTGGAGGAAGTCGGAATAGCTTATGCGGCTCGCGCTGCCGCTCGGCCCGGTGTTGTTGAAAACCTGGAACAAGGCCATCAACAGGACGAGCAGGATAATCCAGAACGCAATGTTTTTGGAATTCCCCACGAAAAATCTCCTCTCCGTCCACAGCGGCTGTGCTGCGGCTTTGCGCATAAGATATGGCCAGCGCGGCGGGTTTCAACGCGTGGTCAGGCTGTTGAAAAACGCCTCTGGCGGTCGCGCGAGCATAAAATGGCACCCTTTCAAAGGGTTTGCAAAGGGTGCGGCAAGAAGCGCCTGATTTTCAAACAGCCCGGGAACGCTGCGGCAGGCAAGATACGGGTGGCCAGAGGCCTTCCAACCGGCCTCGGCAAGCTCACGCTTTGTCATCGCGCGCAGATGGGCGCCGGGGCGGGGCGGCGTTGTCCAGCGCTGATCCCACAGCGCGCCGGCGCGGACCGGACCCATGGTGCGTCCAGGCTCTCGCGTGACAAGAAGCGCGCCCTTGTCGTCGGCCAGGATCGCACCGTGCAGCGTTGTTGCGCGAAATCCCGGCGACAGCGCGGCGGCAAGCGCTGGTTTCAGCGTCGATAACCGGGGCCGATAGGCCACGCCCGTCACCCAGATCAGCCCCGCCGCCAAGAGGCGCAATTGCGTCTCCAACGGTGCAAGGCGCAGCGTGCCGGTGTCGATCCGAAGATAGCCTAGCGCGTCGGCCGTGACAGCCCGCGCCGCAGTTTCGGCGGCCAAATGCTCCAACGCATCGCGGGCCAGCGCCATGCGATCGGCGGTGGCCGCCAGCCGCTCAGCGGTCAGACCGATGGCGTCGAGGTTTTCGCCGGCGTGGCGCAGCTGCACCCGCTGGAACCGGGTGTCGTCGTTGCTCGGATCCTCCTGCCATGTCACCGCCATACGGGAGAGCATCGCGCGAAGATCCGCGCGCCGAAGGCACAGCAGAGGGCGGGCCCAAAGCACCCCCTCGCGACGGTGGAGCGGCGCCATCGCCGACAGCCCGTCCACGCCCGAGCCCCGGACAAGCCGCTGCAACACCGTTTCCGCCTGATCGTCGAGCGTATGGCCAAGCAGAACAGCACCAAGCCCCCCATCCCGCGCCCAATCGCCAAGCAAGCGGTAGCGCGCGCGGCGCGCGGCATCTTGAAGGTTCCCGGCGGGCGGCTCCTCCCAGGTCAGGGTCCGGTGGCTTAGGTTTTTGGCCGCGGCAAAGGCCGCGACGGCATCCGCCTCGGCGCGGCTTTCCGGCCGCAGATTGTGGTCAACCGTTGCAACGGTCAGACGGCGCCCGGCGGTTTCTGCCCAGGCCGCCGCAAGCAGGAGCAGCGCATAAGAGTCGCTGCCCCCCGAGACGGCGCCACCCACCGGCCCCGGCGGCAGCGCGTCAAAGCCGCGCGCCAACGCAGCATCTTTTAAGAGCAGGAGAGCGCGCGCTGTTCGGCCGCGACCCCAGCCACCGTCGCGGCCCCAGCACTGGGGAAACGTTTGCCAACCTCGGCAAGCGTCAGACACGCCTCATCGGTCTGACCCAGCCGGCCAAGGCTGGTGCCAAGCCGCAAAAGCGCATCCGCTGCCTTCGGCCCGCTTGGATTGCCACTGAAGGCAGCGAGATAGGCCCGCGCCGCGCCCGTCCAGATGCCCTGTTCGTACAGCGCCTCCCCCCGCCAGAAAGCCGCCTCGTGGTTGCGCGGGCCACCGGGATAAAGCTGCATGAATTGCGCGAACTGATCGGCGGCCTGGCTATAATTGCCGGTATCGAACGCGCGCTTTGCCGTGTCGAAATCCGTCCGCTCATTCACGGCCAGTTGCGGCGCGGGCGGGGTTTCGGGCGCGGCAACGATCGGGTCCGTCGCAGCCGGCCGCGGATCTTGGCTTGGCAACGGCTCTGACGTCGGCGCTGCCGCGGCCGCGTCGCGGGGCCGCGGTCTGACACTGGTGTCGAGCGTGCCCGGGCGCGCCCCGTCCGCCCCCCCGGGTGGAAGGACCCCTTCCCCAAGCGGCGCCGGTGCGTCGAGCGCGGCAAGATCGCCGCCCTCAAGCTCTGTCAGTCTGAAATCGAGATCATCGATGCGGTTGGTGCCGTCGCGCACGATCCGATCGACCTCTAGCCGCAGCGCCTCCACATCCGCTGTGATCCGCACGGCCTCGGCCTCAAGCGCGTTCAAACGCTGGAAGATCGGCGCGGGATCCGCGATCTCGCTGGTTGCGGGCGACGTGGTGGAAAGCTCCCGCCGCAGGGTCGCGATGTCGCGTTCCAGCATCTGAAGTTCTGCCCGGATATCGGCCAGCGTCTCGGCATCCGCAGCGAAGCCGAGCCCGGGCACGCACAGCGCCAGAAGCACCAGGATCCGGGTCATCGCCGCCTAGGACCCGATGGCGGAACCGACGACGGTCACAGCGCGGCGGTTTTTCGAATAACAAGCCTCGGTCGAGCAAACCTCCACCGGACGCTCCTTACCGAACGGAACCAGCGTCAGCCGCCCATCCGGCACACCGCGCGTGACCAAATAGTCGCGCACAGCCGCGGCACGGCGGTTGGACAGCGCGATATTGTAGTCGCGTGTCCCCTGCTCATCCGCGTGGCCCTCGATCGTGATCGTGCCGGCCGCGTTGGCCAGCAACCAGTTGGCTTGCTGGTCCAGAACTGCGGTCGCCTCTGGCGTCAGCTGGTGCTGATCGACGGAAAAGAACACCCGGTCGCCGATCACCTGCTGAAAGAATGCGCGGCTTGTCGGCGGCAGCGGCTGACCATCGGGACCCAGCGCGCCGGCGGCGGCGAACTCATCCTCAAGACTGGTTTGCCCCTGGAAAAGCGCGTCTGCGTTCTCACCCCGGCTGCAGGCGGTCAACGCCAGCGCAGCCACAAGGATCCATCCAAGTTTCGAAATGCTCATCACCACCTCACACCCGTGCCCTATTGACGGTCGGCCGATTTCACCGGCTCTGAGATGTCTTTACCATGTTTCTTGAGGCGCGCCAAATCCCGTCGGTTATTGGATCAGGCCCGACCATGCGGGATCGGAGGCAAAGGCCGGCGTCGGCAGGGGGCGCAGATTGCGGCCCGAGATGTCAACCGACCAGATTTGCGGTGCGCCCTCGGCACCTTGCGTCTCTCGAAAAAATGTCAACACCCGACCGTTGGGTGCCCAGCTTGGCGCTTCTTCCAGAAAACTTCCCGTCAAAAGCCGTTCATCCGAGCCATCGGTGCGCATCACGCCGATGTGGAACCGGCCCTCGTTGATCTTGGTGAAGGCAATGCGGTCGCCGCGCGGGCTCCAAACCGGGGTGCCATAGCGGCCCGGGCCAGAGGAGATGCGCGCCGCCGCGCCGCCCGTTGCCGGCATAACGTAGAGTTGCTGGGTGCCGGAACGGTCGCTTTCAAACACGATCTGGCGTCCGTCGGGCGAAAAACTTGGGGCGGTCTCGATCGCCGGAGAGGTCGTCAGGCGCCGCCGCGCGCCGGTGGCCGGATCGACGAGGTAGATGTCTGTGTTGCTGCCTTCATTGGCCGACAGCACGACCTGGCGCCCGTCTGGTGAGTAGCGGGGCGCAAACGCCACTTGGCCGAGCGCCGTCAGGGGCCGCGTCGCGCGCGTCGCAAGATCCAGCTCTACCACCTCGGGCTGGCCACTGGCATAGCTTGTATACAGGATCTTGCGATTGTCAGGCGACCAGCGGGGCGCAAGAAGCAGCGTTTCGTCGCCTGTAAGATAGGACAGGTTGGCCCCGTCTTGATCCATGACCGCCAAGCGTTTGCGCCGCTGCCCCTTGGCGCCGGTTTCCGAGACAAAGGCGATGCGGCTGTTGAAATACCCAGGCTCGCCCGTCAGCCGCTCATAGGCTATGTCGGCGATGCGGTGCGCCATCCGGCGCCAGCTTGAGGATGGGCCGACGAATTGCTGACCGGCGCCAAGCTCGGCCTGCGCAAACACATCCCAAAGGCGGAATTTGACCACCAATTGTCCATCCGCGGTGGTCGTCGCCGATCCCGTGATCAAAAGCTGCGCATCCAGAAGCGACCAGTCGCTGAAGCGGACCGGGGCGTCGAAGCTGGTTATGCGCCCAATATGGGCGGTGGCCGGGATATCGCGGAACAGCCCAGAACCGGTCAGGTTGGCCGTGACCACATCGGTCAGGTCGGCCGCGATGGTTGCCGCGCGGGCGCTTTCGGCGACAAAGGCGGGGGCGGCAAAGGCCACAGGCTCTCGCGTGCCTTCGGTGATCGTGATGCGCAGAGGGGATTGCGCCGCAAGCGGCCCGGCGCCCAGCACCAGAAAAATCGCGGCCAATACCGACCAAACCTGTTTCATCGCTCACCCCTTTGTCCGGTTCGCCCGGCGCTCATACCCCTCTGTGCGCAGTTTAGTCGCCCGCCGCCGCCGCCGCCAGCCCTGAGGCGACGGCAGCTGGGCCAACGCCGCCGGCGAAAATCCGCCGGACACAGGCCAGAACGCGCGGTGCGGGACGCGGTGCGCCGCGCCGAACCTTTGGGCCGCGCGACGCCGGGCCGACGCGGCCTACCAACGGGCGACCACGCCTTGGGGATCGAACACAACTTCCAGAATACGCCATTGGGCGAACTTCGCCGCCGGCAGGTCGTATCCCCGCCGCCCGCACCGGATCAGCGCGCGTTTTGCGGCTTCGAAGGCCAGTTCGCGGTTGCGGCTTTCGATGCGCAAGGGCTCCAATAGACGCGGCCCCGCGACGATCAGGCCATTGGCGTCGAGTTCCACCGCCAAGACCACGGTCGCGTCCGACGCGCCTTCCAGCCCCGGCGGAACGTTCCAACAGCGCTGCACAGCAAGTCTGAGGTCGTCTTTTTCCGTCTCGGTCATCGGCGGCCCGACGGGAAGGCGCACGGGCGGGGCGGCGGCGGCCTCGGCGGCCTCTGCCTGCTCAGCGCGGCGCGCGGCCTCGGCGGCAAGTTCCGCCATCGCCGCCTCGATCTCCCGCTGCGCCTGTTCGACAAGGCGCTGCGCCTCCAACTCATC
>CALCPC010000246.1 GCA_937900975.1 uncultured Paracoccaceae bacterium | reverse complement strand
GTTTGCTGCAACCAGGCCGACAGCCCCGCGCCGTCGTGCAAATCGTTAAAGCGGATGTTGAGACCGGCTGTCGCCCGCGCCGGGATAACGTTGGTCGCGGGATTGCCGGTGTCGATCGTGGTCAGCGCCAGCGTGGACGGGTCGAAATGCGCGTTGCCTTGGTCCAGCCTGTGGCTGCCGACCCGGTCGAGGAACCGGACCAGCACCGGCAGCGGATTGGCCGCCCGGTCGGGATAAGCGCTGTGACCCTGTTGGCCCGTCGCCGTGACCCGCGCAGACAGCGAGCCGCGCCGCCCGATCTTAATCATGTCGCCCATCCGGTCGGGGCAGGTCGGCTCTCCCACCAGGCAGCCATCCATGTGCCGCCCGGTCTTCTCCATCCAGTCGAGCAGGGCGCGGGTGCCGTCCGTGGCCTCCCCTTCCTCATCGCCCGTGATGGCCAGCGCGACGGCGCCGTCGGGCGGCGTTTCGGACACAAACTGCACAGCCGCCGCAGCAAAGGCTGCAACGCCCGATTTCATGTCGACCGCCCCGCGCCCGTAAAGCCTGCCGCCCGCCTCGGTCGCCGAAAACGGCGGATGCGTCCAGGCGGCGGCGTCGCCCACCGGCACCACGACGGAATGGCCGTTAAAGCCAAAGACGCGCCCGTTCCGCGCAGCCCCCCAGATCGCAAAAAGATTGGCGACCCCGCCCCGGTCGACGCGATGCGTCTCAAACCCTGCCTGCGTCAGCAGGGTATCGAGTAGCTGGATCGCCCCGCCCTCCTCTGGCGTGACGGAGGGGCAGCGGATCAGCTTGGCGGTTAAGTCGACGGGATCGAGCATGGTCGCTAAAGCTCTAGGCCCAAAAGATCCGCCACAAGGTCGAGCACATCCTCGGGCGCCGCGGCAAGCGCGTCGGCTTCGGCCAAATGCAGCTCCCCCTCCTCGCCATATCCCCAAAGCGCGCCGATGGCGGCCAAACCGTTGGCCCGCGCCCCCTCGACATCAAAGCGCCGGTCGCCCAGCATCACCGACCGCGCCGCGTCCGCCTCGGTCTCGGCCAAGGCATGGGCCAAAAGCGTGGGTTTGTCGGCCAAACTGCCATCGGGGCGAGAGCCGAAGACACCGTCGATCAACGGCGCAATATCGAAATGCTCAACGATCTTGGTGGCAAAATCCTCGGCCTTCGATGTCGCCAGCCAAAGCCCCGCGCCGGTCGCCCGAAGGTCCAGCAGCATCTCACCGACGCCGTCGTAAAGCTCCGCCTCATACATCGCACCGGCGGCGAAGTGTTCGCGATAGTGTTCGACGGCCGCCTCAAGATCGGCGCCGGGGCCAAGCAGGATGTCGAAATTCTGGCGGATCGGCGGACCGATGCACCAGGTCAACGCGTCGGCGTCGGGCACCTCCGCCCCCATCTCGCCCAGCGCATAGCGGATGGCGCCGGTGATCCCGGGCTTGGGGTCGATAAGGGTGCCGTCGAGGTCGAGGAAGATGGCGATCATACCCCCGCTCGTACCGCCCGAACCGCGGCGGGACAAGCGCTGTCACACAATCGGCTCATCCTCGGTTTGCTGGGCAAGGTCAAAGACGCTTTTGTACCGGTCGATCTCGGCGGCGGGGCCCATCGCCTTGGCGACGTTGTCCGAAAGTTTGACGGTCGGTCGGCCGTTCGCGCGGACCGCCTTGCAGACCAGGCTGAACGGTGCCAGTGCGTCATCGGCGGCCAGCCCGCGAAAATCATTGGTCAAAAGCGTGCCCCAACCGAACCCCATTTTGACCCGCCCGTGGAACCGATGGTAGAGATCCGTGATTTCGGCCACGTCGAGCCCATCGGAAAAGATCACCAGTTTTTCGCGCGGGTCCTCGCCCTTAGCCCGCCACCACGCAATGGCCGTCTCGGCGGCCCGCACCGGATCGCCGGAATCGATGCGGATCCCCGTCCACTCTTTCAGCCAATCGGGCGCGCGGTCCAGAAATGTCGCGGTGCCATAGGTGTCGGGCAGCATCACCCGCAGATTGCCGTCATAGTCGCGGTGCCAATCGGCCAGCACCTGGTAAGGGCTTGCCGCAAGGTTTGCATCGTCGCCCGCCAGCGCTGCATAGACCATTGGCAGCTCATGCGCGTTGGTGCCGATCGCCTCAACTTCCGAGCGCAGCGCAATCAGGCAATTCGATGTGCCGAGAAACTTCTCCCCCATCCCCTCCAACATCGCGCGCACGCACCAGTCCTGCCAAAGAAAGGAATGCCGCCGCCGGGTGCCGAAATCCGCCACCCGCAGGTCCGGCAAGGCGCGCAAAGTCTCGATCTTTTCCCACACCCGGGTCATCGCGCGGGCATAAAGCACCTGCAGGTCCAGCTTGCCAAGATGGCGAAGCACAGCGCGGGAGCGCAGTTCCATCAGCACCGCCAGCGCCGGCACCTCCCACATCATCACATCGGGCCAGGAGCCTTCGAAGGTCAGTTCCCACTGATCGCCCACCCGTTCCAGATGATAGGGGGGCATCTGGAAACTCTCGAACCAATCGATGAAGGCCGGCGTGAACATCCGCTGGATGCCATAAAACGTGTTGCCGCGCAGCCATGTCACCTCTCCCCGGCTGAGGCGGAGGGTCCGGACATGGTCAAGCTGCTCGCGAAGCTCCCCCTCGTCGATCAGCGAGGCCAGCGGGATCCGGCTGGTGCGGTTGATCAGCGAGAAGGTGACCGTGACGTCGCGGTGCCGTTTCTCGACCGTTTGCGCCATCAAAAGCTTGTAAAAATCGGTGTCGAGCACCGACCGGACAATCGGGTCGATTTTCCAGGTGTGGTCGTGAACCCGTTTGGAGAGATCGATCACAGCGGGCCTTTCTTGGTTTGGGCGTCCAAGAAACCATGAAGGGTGGCGGCAGCGCAACCGCGCCGGACGGCTGTTTTAGGTCAGCGTGACGCCCGCGCCCGCCATCTCGGCCAAGGCCCGGTCGAGCGAGCCGTCAAGGTCGATCGCGCGGCACGCGTCCAGGCGCACGGTGGCGCCGAACCCCTCTCGCCGGGCATCGAGGGCGGACCAGGCGACGCAAAAATCG